>JAQCMX010000121.1 GCA_028274885.1 Haloarculaceae archaeon | reverse complement strand
GTCGACGAGTCGTTCAACCTCGTCGAAGAGAGTCTGGACTCTCCTTTCAATTTCGTCTCTGACCTCGCGGACGGTGTCCATGTCCTGTCCGTCGGGGTTGGTGAGGTCCCACTCGTGTGACTCGACGCCATACTGTGCGGGGTTGAATTTCGTGATGGAGCAACACATCGTGATGAAGTAGTCGCTTTCCTTGAGCTGGTCAAGATCAGCGATCCACGATGGGTCCCGATCTGAGATGTCGATCCCAACCTCGGCCATCGCATCGACGACCTCTTTATGAACGGTATCTGCCGGTTCTGTCCCGCCTGAATGTATTTCGACGAGATTCTCTAAACCCCGCTCGGAACGCTCCTGTTCGGCGAAGGCCGCAGCCATCTGGCTCCGCCCCGCGTTCTGGACACAGGCGAAATCAAGCCGAATTCGCTCGTTTGATCCCATATTATGAGAAGTCTTTGCACCGACAATAATGTTTATATGTGGCGTATATAACTATATATAAATTCCATCATACCAGTATTCAGTATGTATGTTATATAGCAGATAGTTCCCAAGTCGAAGATCTGAACTGAAATGAGGGTGTCCGCCGCCTCCGGGGCAGCGATCATCGCCGTGATGGAAATCGTGGCCGGCGGTGCCAGTTTTGCGGGTTCCAAGCAGGAACAACGCCTACTCGTTTTCGAAGACCCCCTCCACCTGTCGGAGGGTGTCGGGGCCGTCACGGCGAGGGACGACCACGAGCAACGCATCGCCGGTGCAACCGGCTGCCAGAACGTCGATCTCGGCGGTCTCACAGAGGACACGGCCCGAGGGGCCTGTCGTTGCCGACGGTAAGGCCCTACTTACACTCGATTGATTCGGCGACCGAGAGCAGGTTCTCCCGTGTGCTGTCACCGGAAACAGTATAAGAGTTGCCGGCACAGTCCCAGGAGACGACAGCCTGGGGACCGAACCGAATGTAAGTCCCGGTTCGGTTCCCAATCTCGACGGTTTCGGCGTCGTCCTCGGTCCGATCGACGGTCACATTTTGCTTGGTCACGCCGATGATAGCAACGTCACTGGTGTACTGCAGAGAGACCGATTCGAACCCGAGTCCCATAGTGTGTTCGGCCCGCTGCAGTTCGAATTCTTCGGGGAGGGTCGGCTTCGGAACCGCAATCTCCACGTCGGCAACCAGGTCCGTACGTGTCTCGTAGACCGTCCTGTCGACGGTGTCGCCGGTTCCATCCACGATGGTGGCACTGTCGGGCGGTTCAAACGTGAACTGTTCGGACCCGACATTGGGGTTGAACTCGACGTCCTCCAGCCGATAGACCGTTTCCATGCGCTGACCGTTGATCATCATCGTGCTCTTGCCACGAAGCTGGACGAACCACTCGGTGTCGAGATACATCGTCTGTTCGAACGCGGACCCGGTAGCATTCATCGAGATGACGTGTGCGTCGCGGCCAGCCGCGGTTTCGATCCCCTCGTACTCGACGGTCACAGGTCCGGCATCAAGCGTCTGTCCCTCCTCGGATGTCTGGGCAGTGGGCAAAATGGGAGCAATAGGAAGACGGGGCCCGCCGCTTTCGTCGTTGGACTCTGCGCGATTGACCAGTCTGCGAATCTGGTTGCGCTGATAGTCGAATTGCGACCGCCCGTCGATCGAGAGCCGGGTTGCTTCGTTTTTACTCTCGTTGTAGCGCCACGTCACCGTCCCGTTTGAGACCACGACCGCGGTGTCCTGACGACTGGAGTTGTATATCTCCTGGTAGAACTGTCCCGTGCCGGGGCGGGCCACCACCTCGCCTTCGGTCCTGTTCGTCTCGTTACCAACGGTGAACTCCGTGACGAAGGTGGCTCTGTACGCATCCAGATCCTCGTACTGCTCGGCTGCGGTCTCGCCGTCGGGCAGGTCCGGGCCGTCGCCGGCCAGAAACCCACAGCCTGCGAGCAGGACTGTAGCAACGAGGACGGCGAGTGCCAGGCCACGGCGGTCCGGTGTGGGCAGCGATGGGAGGGCATCTGCGTCCATCCGTTGAGATAGGTAAGATCAACCGAGGCAAATACGCTTCGTTCCCACAGAAACTAAACGCGACCCGGCCCAACCGTAAGTAATGCCTGCACTCGTCGTCCCAGCCCACGGGTCACACCGCAACCCGGCCTCGAGCAGTCCGGCCTTCGACCACGCCGACCGCATCCGCGAAACGGGGGCCTTCGACGAGGTACGAGAGACGTTCTGGAAAGAAGAGCCCTCGTTTCGGGAGGTACTCCGGACGGTCCACAGCCAGGAAGTCTACGTCGTCCCGCTGTTTATCAGTGAGGGGTATTTTACCGAGGAGGTCATCCCTCGGGAACTGCGCCTCGACGGGTGGGATCCGGGGGCCTGGGAGTCAGATGGTGTAAGCGCCGACACCGCAACGTTCAGGACACCGGACACGGGACAAACCGTCCACTACTGTGGCCCCGTCGGAACACACGACGCAATGAGTGATGTGATCGTCCAGCGTGCTCGCTCGGTGACCGGCGATGCCGGGGTGAGACCGGAGACAGCCCTCGCAGTGGTCGGGCACGGCACGAACCGCAACGAGAACTCGGCAAAGGCAGTCGAGTACCACGC
>JAQCMX010000094.1 GCA_028274885.1 Haloarculaceae archaeon | reverse complement strand
AAAGACCAGACCGCGGATCCGGTCAGAACGTCGAGAGTTCTCCCCGGATGATCCGTTCGGTGATCTCGGTGACGTTCGCGAGTTCGTCGTCGATCGTCGCCGCAATCCTCTCGTTTATCTGCTCACCGTCCACGTCCCCCTGTGTCACGACCTCCGCTTCAGCGATATGTGGGTGATCGATCGGTTGACCGATCTGGCTGAGCAGGCGAAGCTGTACCTGCCTGATCCCGCCTACCTCATCGGCGACCGAGCCCGCGATTTCCGTGCTGAGGAGATTGTAGAGTTTGCCGATGTGATTGACCGGGTTTTTGCCGCTCGTCGCCTCCATACTCATCGGTCGGTTCGGCGTAATGAGGCCGCTGGCCCGGTTCCCTCGACCCACTGAGCCGTCGTCACCCTGTTCGGCGCTGGTCCCGGTCGTCGTGAGATAGATCGCCCCCTCCTCGATGTTGTCTGCCGTGTTGACCGCCACACTGAGCTCCCGTTCGGTGTACTCACGTGCGATCTCCTCGACGCAGCTTTCGACCCGGTCCACAGCGTTCTGATACGCCGCCATACCTTCCAGAAACCGGTCGACCATCGCGACCGCAACCGTCACGTCGATCTGATCGCCCTCCCGCTTACCCATCACCTTGATATCCTGCCCGATTTCAGGGTGGTCATTCGCGAGGGTCTCGTTCAGGCGTCGTTCGGTGTTGTAGACGATCTGTTCGGTCTCGGACAGGGGGGCGTGGCCGACACCGTAGCTGGTGTCGTTTGCCATCGGAACCCCACCGTCTTCCCCGAACACCTTCTGCAAATCGCCGCTTCCTTCGCCGAATTTCACGTCGATAACAATCTCAGAGCCGAGATCCAGATACGGAAAGTTCTCCCCGAGATACGAGCGTGCCTCCCGGAGTGCGAGGGTCTCCGCCGGGATCTTCTCTCCCTGGTGACTTTTCGTTGCACGTCCGACGATGAGAAGATAGATCGGTTCCAGGACCTCGCCACCGCCGAACGCCGGTGCGGAGTCTCCCGCCACGAGCTGGGTTTCGTCCGTATTGAAGTGTAAGACCGTCCCAAAGCGGTCGAGATACGTCTGTGCCAGCCGTCTGGAGACGGCCTCGGCGACCCCGTCGCAGATGGAATCCGGATGACCCAGTCCCTTGCGCTCGACGATCTCGATGTGCTGGTCCTCGACGGCCCGGTCTCTCGTCTGCTGGACGTGTATGTTCCGGTTTGTCATTGTTAGCCCGGTTTGGCACCACCGGGTCTATACCTTTCGGACCTCCCCGTTCGCGCCAAGATCCTGTCCGACGCACCCGGATTTTGGCCCCGGACGCTTTCCAACGCTGTCAACTGTCTTTGACCGTGTCGTCGGTATCGCCCGTCAGCAGCAGTTCGAGATAAGACGTCCGGATCTGCTCACTCGGATCGAGACCGAGGCGTCGCAGAATGGCGATGGCTGAGTCCCTTGCGGCGTCGATGTCATCGGACCCGACGGAGTCGCTGGTTACCTCAACCTCGACGAACTTTCCGAGCCCCCGGACAGTATCAAGCGTTACGATGCAATCTTCGAGGGCGTATCGCTCTCGCCGTTTGTGTACGGTCTCGGCCGGTTCGTAGTCCAGCGCCGCGAGGATAGCTTTGATTCCGTCCTCGCTCTCGACGGCTGTCTGTGCTTCTTTTCGTGTCTTCGAGGCTGCGTCGACCAGTGGACCCTTGTACGTCAGCGTGATCTCCTGGCTCGCTGGTTGTTCTTCCTCGCCGGGTTCGTCTTGAACGGAGCGCTGATTACGTACACGGAGTGCTTCGTCGGTCTCTGCAAAATCACGCGACGGGGCGTCGTAGTAGGTGTCTTCCTGGTGGACTGTCCCCAAACTGTCTGCGCCTGTCGACTCAAGCTCGTTCCGGACGGCTTCGTGGTCGGCGCGAACCTTGATCTCGACTTCGTACATGCCCACCGTTGGGCGTTGCCAACAGATAATCGTGCCGGGATCGTACCAGACACCGGTCTGGCGCAGCGAAACGGTGTCCTTAAGAGTACTACGACTGACCAACAGGGTATGAGCAACGACTCCGAGGCGGAACCAGACCTCGACGAATCAGACGAGAGACCAGCATCCGAGGAGAGTCACCCAGAGGAAGTCGCCGGCGAAACGCAGGACGAGCAATCAGATCCCGACGCCGATGGGTTGCAGGAGGGCGATTTCATCCGGCTCAACTACACTGCATGGACTGTCGAGGACGATGATCTCGTGGACACCACCGATCCAGCGGTTGCAGAGGAGGAAGGTGTGGATACCGACCAAGAGTTTGCGCCCCGGACGATCGTCCTCGGCGAGGGGCACATCTTCCCGAGTGTCGAGGACGACATCGTCGGGAAAGGGATCGGCGATACCGGCAGCGTGGTCGTTCCAGCCGCGGAAGCGTTCGGCGAGTTCGACGACGAGAAGGTCCGTACAATCAGCAAAGACAAGATATCCGAAGACGACCAGTATCCGGGCGCGCAGGTCCGCGTCGACGGTGACGAAGGGTTCATCGAAACCATAGTCGGCGGCCGTGCGCGCGTGGATTTCAACCACCCGCTGGCCGGTCGGGACATCGAGTACGACTACGAGGTTACCGAGGTCGTCGAGGAGAGAACCGAAAAGGCCGAGGGCCTGTTCGACATGTTGCTCGATCTCGACCTGGAGATATGGTTCCAGACCGACACTGTCGAAGAAAAACAGGTGGTCGAAGCGGACGACCCCGACGACTCCGCGGAGGACGAGGACGAAGACAGCGAACCGGAGTTCGAAACCGTCGAAGTCGAGAAGGAATCGCTGTACATCGAGGCCACGCCACAGTTGAATATGAACCAGCAGTGGATGATGCAAAAACAGCAGATCGGTCAACAGTTGATCGACCTCCTCGGAATCGACCGCATCGTCGTTGAGGAGATCATCGACGGCGCCGGCGGCATGGGTATGCCCGGTATGATGGGCGGGATGGGCGGCGGCGGTGATCTTGAAGCGGCACTCGAGGAGGCCGATATCGACGCCGACGAGATCGCCGAGGACCTCTGATACTGATTACTGCGGTTATTTTCGTTACCACATCCCACTAAAACAGGTCGTCGAGTTCCTCGTTTTCGAACTGTGCAACAGGGTCGGTGGACTCCTCTTGGGTCTGGGCCTCCCGTGCGCGGTCCATAAATTCCTGAATCCGAGTCGAACGCTCGACCCCCCCGAGTAACACGAGTGCGCCGAGTCGGTCACTTTCGAGCGGGAAATCCCCACCGCGGACCTGGAGCGAACCGGTTTCCTCTTCAACCCACGAGCGGGCGCTTTCGACGCCCTTTCTGGAAATATGATCAGTCTGGCCGGCGATCACGAGCAGCGCTGCTTCGGCTTCGATCGCGTTAGGCAGGCTCATTCCTGTCAGCAGTGCCTTCCGTGTCATGCTCGTGATCGTGTTGATATTCTGCTCGGCATCCTCGTGGGCCTCCGCACTGGCGTAGCCAAGCGACGCGATCCCCCCTTCTCTGAGTGTGTTGATGATCTCCGAGGAATCGACGACGCTTTCGCCGACACCCTCGACAACCTCGCCCGAGGCGAGCAACAGCCCCACGCGCTGGGCAATCTGCTGATTGATGTGTTTGAACCCTTCTTCGACCGTTTCGTTGCTCCGGCGCCAGGCGTCGTTGTCGATGAGAATCGTCGCGGTTGATTCCCGAACCACTGTTTTGAGCGAGCGTCCGGCGTTTGCCTGGTAGATCGACCCTTCGTCGCGCCCGGGAAGGATTCCCAGGACGTACACTGGCTGCTCGTAGACACGCTGGAGTTCCTTTGCCAGTGCGGGCGCGCCGCCGCTACCCGTTCCGCCTCCGAGGCCGGCGACGATCACGATCGCTTCGGCTTCTGTCGTAATTCGGTCCGAAACCTGGTCCATGACCTCGGTAGCCTCGGCCTGCATAATCTCAGCACCGAGTTCGTTGTCCCCGCCGACGCCATGGCCCTTGACACGGTTCTGTCCGACGAGCATCGTATCGATGTCGAGCCCCTGGAGATCCGTCTTCGCCGTGTTGACCGCAAACGCCCCCCGTACGGCGTCAAACCCCATATCGTAATCAAATTCCGCCAGGCACTCGGTGACTTTCCCGCCAGCCTGGCCAAGACCAATCAGGACGACCTTCATGAATGTACTTCTCGAGGCTCTCGTTAATTAACGTTGGGCACCGTCTCCGAGTCGGAGCGTCCCAGTCGTATGAACGAATCCTCGGGGAAATTCCCGTTCGGTCGAACGCTGTCGGCCGGCGACAACATCGTAAGCAAAGAGTAACCGAGTGTTCTCCGGACGACTATGACAGACAGAGGGCCCGGGGACGGCCACGCGCTGGCGCTGATCGCGGTGGGGGGTTTCGCCGGCGCTGTCGGACGACACGGGCTGGCCGTCGGGCTGACTGGGACCTTTCCCTGGGGGACACTCGTCGCGAATACACTCGGTGCCTTCCTACTCGGCGTTGTTTTGTACGAAAAGCGATTGGTCGAGTATCTCGGCCCCGAGACGCGACTGCTCGTTGGCACCGGATTCTGTTCCTCGTTTACGACCTACAGTACCTTCGCGGCTGAGACGGCCACACTGGCCCCCTCGCTCGCCGGGGCCAACGTGGCAGGCACCTATCTGCTGGGATTTGTCGCGGTGTTTCTCGGACGCGCGCTGGTGCGGTGGGCACAGTGATTGAGTTTTTACTCGTTGGCACCGGCGGTATCCTCGGGGCGTGGAGTCGGTATCTACTCACCGACCGCGTCGATCGCCGGGTGCTTGACACACTGCTCGTAAACGCTCTCGGAAGTTTCCTGCTAGGGGTCGTGCTCGGAACAGAAGCGACCGGATGGATGGTGGCTCTCCTTGGCATTGGCTTCTGTGGGGCCTTTACAACCTTCTCGACGTTCGCGTTCGAGACTGTCCGATTGCTCGAAACAGGTCAGCGACGCACCGCCGTGGCAAACGGGCTCGGGAACCTGGTTTCGGCCGTACTGGCCGTGGTGCTTGGGATGGGGATCGGAACAGTCCTATCCTAAACCCAGCACCCGGGTGCGCGGTCTTCAAAGGTGGTGGTTTCAAGCCTCTGGCACCCCCAGTTCGGGTATGGACCCAGAGACGCTCCGGACGGAGATTCCGGTGCTGGATGCGTGTCGCTACCTCAACTGGGGGGCGAGCGGTCCGAGCCCCCGGTCGGTGGTGGCGGCTGGAGCTGATTTCGAGCGGTATCACCAGTACGAGGCACCCTGCAACGAGGGTATGTACGCGCCACCGATGGATGCGATGGAAAACACGCGCGAGGCTGTTGCCCGGCTCGTCGGTGCCTCGCCCCAGGAGATCGCACTCACGAGAAACACGGTCGAAGGGATCAACCACATCGCCACGGCACTCGACTGGGAGGCCGGGGAGCGGGTCGTCCACACGGACCTCGAACACCCTGCGGGTGAACTCCCGTGGGCTCTCGGGCGGGATCGCCACGGCATCGAGATCAGGGAACTCGAGACCCAGCGGGGCCGACTCGACCTCGATGCGGTCAAGACGGCCGTCTCGGACGCGAAGCTCCTCTGTCTGAGTTCGCTGTCCTGGAACTACGGGACACGACTCCCGATCCGAGAGGTAACCGATATCGCCCACGACGCGGGAGCGTCAGTCCTGGTGGATGCCGTCCAGTCGGTCGGACAGGAGCCGGTCGACGTCTCGGAGTGGGGGGTCGACTATCTCGCCGCCTCGGGACACAAGTGGCTGCTTGGTCTCTGGGGATCTGGCTTTTTGTACGTCGCCGAGGATCGGCTATCCGACCTCGAACCCGACAGAATCGGCTACTTTTCGGTCGATTTCGAGCAGACAGACGGCCACGACTACGCCTTCCGGCCGAGCGCACGGCGGTTCGAACTCGGAACGACGGCTGTTTCCCCATACGTTGCGCTGACCGAAGCGATCGAAACCACCGAGGCCGTCGGGATCGAGACGATAGAGGCACGGATCGACCGGCTCACCGACCGACTGCAGGCGGGCCTCGATGAGCGGCTGCTCAGCCCGTCCGATGCGAAATCGGGACTCGTCACCTTCGCGGCCGAAGATCCCGAACAGGTGGTGGATGCACTGGCCGAAAAGGGCGTTCAGATCCGGTCACTGCCGGA
>JAQCMX010000090.1 GCA_028274885.1 Haloarculaceae archaeon | reverse complement strand
TACTTAGTCAACGTCGACATTGGAGGGACACACACCGACGGTGTGGCGATCGATGAAGAAGGACACATCGTCGACGGAAAGGTTCCTTCGACACCGGACGATTTTTCACGGGGATTGTTCGACTCGATTGAACTGATCGCGGAGAAAATCGGCATCGAGGTCGAGGAGCTACTGAGCCAGACGGACATCGTCTCCCACGGGACCACGGTCGGAACGAACGCCGTCATCGAAGGTGATGTAACAGACGCCGCCGTCGTCACGACGGAGGGGATGGAGGATACTCTGTCGATGATGCGCGCGGCGCGCGGGCGAACGAGCGGGCTGAACACCGAGGAGTACCTTCGGATGGGGAAAGTCGAGAAGCCAGAACCGATTGTTCCTCAGAGGAACATCCACGGTATCAGCGAGCGCGTCGACTCGATGGGCGAGGTGGTGATGGAACTCAACGAGGAGCAGGCCCGCGAGACGGCCCGCGAACTCGCGGATCGGGGTCACGATGCTGTGGCGATCAGCTTTCTCTGGTCGTTCCTTCGGGACGAACATGAAAGGCGGATGGAGGGGATCCTCGAGGAGGAACTCGACGACGACACCTTCATCACTCGCAGCAGCGACCTGGTCCCGACACAGGGGGAGTACGAACGGACGGCGGCGACGGCTATCAATGCCGTGATCGGCCCGATCACCTCGGAGTACATCCAGAAGGTCGATCAGGGGCTCGAACAGCGTGGCTACGACGGCACCCTGTTCGTTATGAAAGTCGAGGGCGGCGTCGCACCCGCAGAGGACGCAATCGCCGAACCGGTCCGGACGATCGATTCCGGTCCTGCCGCCGGGATGACCGGCAGTTCTTATCTTGCCGATCTCCTGGGTCACGAACAGGTTATTGCAGCGGACATGGGCGGAACGAGTTTTGATGTTGGTCTGCTCACCGACGGATCGCCCATCACGCGCGATACGAACGTTATCCGCCAGTTCGACTACCAGATCAGAAACATCGACATCGAATCCATCGGGAACGGTGGGGGGTCGATCGCGTATATCGAGGAGGAAACCAACCGCCTCCGTGTGGGTCCACAAAGCGCCGGTGCGGATCCCGGCCCGGCGTGTTACGGACAGGGCGGGACGGACCTCACGATCACGGACGCCGACGTTCTGTGTGGGTTCATCGACCCCGAACAGTTCCTCGGTGGGCGCGAGTCGCTGGATCTCGAGCAGGCCGAGGCGGCCGCAGGACCGATCATGGACACCCTCGGGCTCGATCTGATGGAGGTCGCACGTGGGGTACTCGAGATCGGTAACGCCCAGATGGCCGACCTCATCCGACAGCGGACGGTCAACGAGGGATACGACCCGCGCAACTTCACCGCGTACGCATACGGGGGCGCCGGACCGATGCACGTTCCGTTGATCGCTCCGCGGTTGGATATCGACGAGGTGATTATCCCGACGGGTGACTCGTCTGCGCTCTGGTCAGCGGTCGGTATCTCCTCGTCGGACGTGTTGTACCGCACCGAGACGTCGAACATGCGGACGTTCGCACCGTTCGATCCCGACAACATCACGGACCGGTTCGAGCAGGCCGAACAGGAGGTGGTCGAGAAACTCACCGACGCGGGCTTTGCCGAGGAGGGGATCGAGGTGGAGCGGTACGCGAACCTCAGTTACGGGATGCAGGTGCACGAACTCTCTGTCCCCGTTCCAAACGGCCAGCTCACCGAGGAGGACATGAACACGGTGATCGGTCGGTTCGAGGAGAAGTACGCGGACCTCTACGGCGAGGGCGCCGGTGCCAGCGAAACCGGTTTCGAAATGGTGACCATCCGTGTCGACGGGTACGGCGAGCAACGGAAGCCGAACCTGCGCACTACCGGCGACGCCAGCTACGCCGACCCCACCACCGAGGAGATATTCTGGCCGGGCCAGAACGCGTACGTCGACACGAGCGTGTACTATCAGAACGACATGTACAGCGGACTAGAGGCGGACGGCCCCGCAGTGATGCGGCTTGATAACACAACCGTCACCGTCCCGCCGGGAAGCGACGCACAGATTGACAAATACAATAACATTCGGATCCAGAGACAATAACAATGGCTACAGACGATACCACCGACGAGCATCAGGGAACGAACGTCTGGGAGGATTTCAGCGAAGGGTACGTCCCCAGGGACGAACTCGACATCCACCCAAGCGTCACGCTTCACGACGAGACAGAGGGGGATCTCGACCCCATCACGTACGAGGTGTTGCGACACCGGCTGTGGACGATCAACCAGGACCACGGTGGCACCATCGAGAACGTCTCCGGCTCACCCGTGGCGTACTACGGCGGCGACTTCCAGCCCGCTATACTGAAAGAGGACGGTGAGGTCGTGTTCAACGGACCGTACGTGCAGCTGTTCTCGCCGGTCGCCGAACTCGTGGTAAAGTGGATCTTGGAGAACAGAAGCGACAACCCCGGCATCGAACCAGGGGATATCTTCCTCTCGAACGATCCGTGGGTCGGTGCCACCCACCAGGCTGACGTGTTCTTTGCCGCACCGGTGTTCCATGAGGGGGAGATATTCTGTTGGCTGACCAACACGCTCCACCAGTACGACATCGGTGGTCAAAACGCCGGGAGTTTCTGTCCAGGGGCGGACGATGTCTTCGACGAACCGGTCCCGATTCCACCGATAAAGGCCGTCGAGGGCGGCGAGGTCCGCGAGGATGTCCGGCAGATGTATCTGCGACACTCGCGGCTGCCGAACATGGTTCGCCTGGATTTCAACGCCCAGGTTGCCGGACTGCAGGTCACCCGGGAAAATATCAAGGGGATTATCGACGAGTACGGCGCCGAGACGATCAAAGGATCGATGGACAAGATCATCGAGGACTCCGAAAGCAAGTTCATAGACAAGCTCGAGAAGATCCCCGACGGTACATGGCGAACCCGCACGTACGAGGAGGGATCGAAGATCGGCAACGACGAGCTGTTCGAGGTGACCCTGCAGATGGAAAAGGACGGTAACAACCTCATCTTCAAAAACGAGGGAACTGAGGAAAACGTCGGAGCGATCAATCTGACGTATGCCGGCTTCCGAACGGCCCTTTCCTGTGCAATCAACCCGATGATGATGTGGGATCAGCTCTGGGTCCACAGCGGGGCGTACAGACACATCGACATCGAGACACAATCGGGAACCATATCCAGAGCGTCCCATCCCTCCGGCGTGAGTTGTGGGGCCAATCTGGCGGCGATCCTCCAGATCAGCCTGATATACGACGTGATGACCCGGATGCTCGTCACGTCCGACGACACCCGGGACGACATGATCCTCGACCCGGTGTCCGGTATTTCCGTGCTGTCACAGGCCGGCATGGACCAGTGGGGGAACCCGTTTGGCACGATGAATATGGATGTCATGGGCGTTCCGTGGGGGGCTCGCTCGACGCGGGACGGGATGGATGTGGCCGGGTACGTCTACTCGCCACGCGGACCGCTGCCAAACGTCGAACAGAACGAACAGGACTACCCCATGTTGTACATGTACCGGTACAACGCGACCGACTACGGCGGCCCCGGTGAGAACCGCGGCGGGTCAAGCATGCAGACAGCCTGGAAGCCACACAAGACGCAGGCGATCCAGACGGTGGTCGCCGGATCGGGCGGGATCAAGCCGAACACCTCCCCGATGGCCGGATACCCGGGCGCGCCGGGGAGCGTGCGGATGGTTGAGAACGCGGACTTCGATTCACACCTCGCGGATCGGAGTATGCCGACCAGTCTGGACGAGTTCGACAGCGAGGTCACGGAGTATCACACCAAATCCGAGTTCGTTCAGACCGAACCCGACGTAGTCGAGACACAGTCGCCGGGTGCGGGTGGCTACGGTGATCCGATCAACCGCGATCCAGAGAAGGTTTGTAGCGATGTCGTCAAAGGGACTGTAAGCAGGGAAAGCGCACGAAAGTACTACGGCGTCATCCTGGACGAGGATGGCGACGAACCGACGGTCGACGCCGACGCCACCGAGCGGCGCCGCGAGGAAATCGTAGAGAACCGTCTCGCCGAGAGCACCATCCCGGCGGAGGGTGAGTAACGATGCAGATCCACAGATACCTCGAACTGGATGCGGCTGCCGAGGCGATCAGTTGTACCGAGTGTGGCACGACTATCTGCAACGCGGAGGAAAACTACCGGAAGCACTCGGCGATGCGGACCGGACCGATCACCGAAGCGGGCGTGCCGTTCGTTCCGCCGGAGGACAAAATCGGCAGGAAAACCGACCTGGAGTTCCGGGAGTTTTTCTGCCCCGAGTGTGCTGTCCTGCTTCAGACCGAGTTCGCCAAGGAAGATGATCCAATCATCCACGACATCGAAATCGATCTCGACTCCCTGAGTGAGTAGCGAAGCCGGTCTCCAGCCCATTTCCCAGTCGCTTCCCGTTTTCCACTAAATAGCTATCAGATCCTCCGCAGGCGTTCGAGACATTGGACGTTCAGCCGTTACAACGGACCATTCCTGCCAGCACAGCCCGACCCCCACCGATCACTACGAGACGGGCAAAAATGAAAACAGCGGTGACCATCACGCACGTCCGTATGGAAATGCAGTAGTCAGTATTGTTCGTCCGTGTAGACGCGCCAGACGCCTTGGGCCGTAGCGATCGGTTCGCCGGAGTCGGCGTCTTCGAGGGTTCCGTCGACGACTGCGCTGGACGAACCGGTACGGACGATTTCACCGGTTGCTGCTATATCGCTGGCTGCCGGCAAGAGGAAGTTCGTGTTGAGCGAGATTGTCGGGCCACTTACAAGGGGCTGGTCTGCCACGCTGGCCATGATGGTAAATCCCATAACCGTGTCGAGATAGGCGACCACCATCCCGCCGTGAAGCGCACCGTCCATGCCGGGGTTCGTCCACTCCTCGTTTTGCGGAATCGACGCTTCAAGTGTGCCGTCCTCGAATGTCTCTAAGGTCATATCCATTTCGGCGACCAGCGGATGCTCGCGTGCGTACTCACGGAGTTGCACTAGCGGGTCTGCTCCCGACGGATTGAATCCTGTGTTTTTACCGTACTGCTCGTCACTGAGTCCCTTTTCGGGCTGGGTTTCGTCAGTCATCGTTCGGCGTGACGGTGACGTGAAAGGCGTTCTCGTCGGCTTCGCCGCCCTGTAACTTGATCGCACGTTCGAGTTCCGAGAGACCGAGTGTATGGGAGTGCAGTTGTGTCAGGTCGTAGTCTCCCGTCTCGATGATATCGATAGCACGCTCGAACGACCAGGCGCGTGTCCCGAGTGTTCCCTCGATGCTGATGTTATTGAGGACCAGCTTATCAGAGACGAAGCCCTCGACTGTTTTCATCCCTTTGGTACCCGCGAGGACGATGGTACCGCCCGGACGAACAGCTTCGATAGCGTCGACGATCGGCTCCGTCACACCGGGGGTGGTGTCAACCACGACGTCTACACCACGATCGTCGGTGATGGTCTCAATTCGCTCGGTCAGGCTCTCGTTTTCGACATCAACAGTGTGTGTCGCACCGAAAGATTCCGCAATATCCAGACGGGGCCTATCGTCGGCGAGACCACTGGCGATGAGCGGATCACAGCCCGACTCCGCGGCAGCGATGACCGCCGAGAGGCCGCGCTGTCCCGGCCCCATAACGAGAATCGAGTCGCCGACTCCCGCGTCGCCCGCCCGACAGACCCACTCGAAGCCGGCACCGAGCGGATTGAAGAAGGTTGCGTCCTCGATGGAGGTGGATCGGGATATTTCGTGGACGACAGTACCGGGTCGTAGCAACATCTGCTCGGCGAAGCCACCCCAGATCCCCGCACCAACGGACAGGGAGGTGGTGCCGTAGATGAACCGTTGGTCACAGATAGTGTACTCGCCGCGGGTGCAGTGTTCACAGACGCCACAGGGTGCAAAGGGCTCGATAGCGATCCGATCACCAGCCCCGACGCCCCAGCGGTCGCGCGCGTCAGCACCGATTTTTTCGATGACACCGACCGGTTCGTGACCGATGACGACCGGATACTCGAACATATCACTTTCGTCCATGTCTCCCAGGTAGCGCTCGTAGTCGGCTCCACAGATACCACAGCCCTCGACGCGGACGAGGGCCTCGCCGCTGTCCACGCCGTCTGGAAGGTCCAGGTCTCGGAATTCGAGTTCTCTGGCGGCCGTCTGGACCGCAGCGCGTGTCGTGGTCATCGATATCTCCTCACACGGACGGAACCGCCTGATACGGTCACCGGTTCTTTGCAGGTCCTGCTCTCGGCTTTTTTGAATATCGCCTCAACGTTGTCGGATGCCCATCGCGTCTGTGTTATGACGGGTTCGCCCGCGAGATTGCGGCGGTCCGTCTCCACCTGTCCCGACGTATCGAAGGGACCATCTGCGGTGAGTGGGTTATCGTACCTGTACAATGACATACCCGGTGGCAAGGCCGGATTGACACCACGGCACTCCATACTGTATAATCCAAGAGCATGGTAAAAACGTTGCTGGTCATTGTCACTGCGACAGGGAATATCTAGCCACGGTGAACGCTCGTTGTCTCAACCACTGCTGTAGCGGTGATTTCCGTCTGACCGGGCATTTTTTATGTGAGTGCTAGCTTATCGGGGGCATGGCCAGCGAACAGCGAGATGATACGTGGATGGCATCCGAACTGGCCTCGACGGAGCGACAGCGAAATCCGTATCCGTGGTTTCGGGAGATGCGAACACAGGGCCCGGTTCGGTACGACGAGGAGCGCAACGCGTACGACGTTTTCCATTACGACGAGGTCGTGACGCTTGCGACGGACTGGGAGCATTTCACCAGAGACGGTACCTCGTTTATCGACGGTGCGATGATGGACAGGGGCCCTCCGGAACACACGGAACTCCGGGGGATGGCTGAAGCGTCGTTTAGACCCGGGAACCTCCGGGCGTATCGCCCGGAGTTCGAGCGCCAGGCCAGCGCGCTGCTGGACGAGGCACTCGCCGGTGATGGGCAACTGGATTTCGTCGAGGAAATCGCCAAGCCACTTCCGATCATGATAATCGCCAGGATGCTCGGTGTGCCGACCGACAGACTCGACGAGTTCCGGGAGTGGTCGACCGCGCTTGCGGAGTCTCCGGCCCAGCCCACTGCAAAAGCCCGTCAGGCAACTGAAAAACGGAAATTAGACGCCTTAGAGCAGATAACGGACTTCTTCGAGCGCGAGATACAGGCCCGGGAGGACGACCCTCGTGACGATCTCATCACGACGATGCTGCAGGCCGAGACGGCTTCGGACAGTCTGACCCGCCAGAAGACCATCGCAAACTGTGCCATGTTGCTCATCGCGGGCAACATCACCACGACCACCTACATGACCAACGCTCTCTGGACGTACGTCGAGGAGGACGTTCTCTCGGACATCCAGAACGGAACGCTGGATATCGAGACAGCCAACGAGGAACTGCTGCGCTATCGCTCGCCGGTTATCGCTATCAAACGGTTTGCGGCCGAAGACACCGAACTCGCGGGAATGACAGTCGAGGAAGGCTCGATGGTCGTCGGATACATCCCCTCCGCAAACCGCGACGAACGTGTTTTCGAGAACCCCGACGAGTTCCGACCCGGCCGTGATTGTACAAAAAAGCCAATTCCGTTCGGGAAAGGTATCCACTACTGTTTGGGTGCCCCACTGGCGAATATGGAGGCGGAAATCATGCTTTCGAAGTTTTTCCAGCGTGTTGAAGATGTTTCGTTGGTTGACGACCGGATCAAGCCGTTTTTCAGTTCCGAAGTTTACGGGCCAGTTGAGCTACCCATCACGGTCACCACCTGATGAGTAACCGTCTCGACGGCCTGGCCGTGGAATCTCGGATGACAGAACAACACGTCGACGCCAAGTAACTCTCACCGGTCGTCTAAATGATCAAAAAATATAGTATATTGGAAAGGGAGTCTGGGTTATGACCACGGAGAGTCCACGGCTGCGGTGTTACGACCCGGGTGTTTCGTACTGTTGGCTGTAACTGTAAACCAACTGAAAGAGGATGTCACCACGCACACGGTATATGTGTCCGTAACGGCTGTTTGGACCCTGCGGGAACCTTTCTCCGGTACGCTTTCTGTCGTAAACCAACATACATATATTGGTTGACGAGCCACATCCAGACATGTCACAGCGATTTGAATCGGTCGAGTTGGTCGACGACAGCACGGTCCGGTACTTCGCAGTCGCTGTACTGGTCGCCGCCCTCACCGGGGCACTCGCACAGGTAACGGTCCCGTACCCGTTTTCGCCTGCTCCGTTTACCTTGCAAACCGTGGGCGTGTACATCGCGGGACTGTTACTGGGGCCGGTCTGGGGTGGGTTCGCGCTCGTTCTCTACGCGCTCGTCGGGGTGGCGGGCGCACCGGTGTTTTCGGGTGCCAGCGCCGGTTTTGGTGTGATCACGGGACCGACCGGGGGCTACATCGTTAGCTTTCCGGTTGCGGCCGCGGCAATCGGTGCACTCGTACACCGGCAGGTCACCCCCCGTCGTCTCGATACCGTCTCCGTCGTGTTGCAGGTCATCGCCCTGTTTGTCGGTCTCGCAATCATCTACCTCATCGGTTCGGTGTGGTTGGCCACCAAACTCGAGTTGTCACTGGGGACGGCTCTCGTCGAAGGCGGTGTCGTCTTCGTCCCCGGTGACGTCGCCAAAGCTGCTGCTGTCATGGGACTCGTTACCGGCGGCTACCTCGCGCAGTACCGCAGCATTACCGGATGATACGCGCCAGAAACCTGACCGCACGGTTCGGGGACGTCACCGCACTCAAAGACGTCTCGCTTACCATCGAAGACGGGTCGTTTGTCGTCCTCGCGGGGGCCAACGGCAGCGGAAAAACGACGCTCGTGCGCCATTTCAACGGGCTGTTCGAACCTGACACAGGCACCGTCACTGTCGACGGCCTCGACGTGAGCGATCATCCCGTCGCTGCCCGCACGAGCGTCGGAATGGTGTTTCAGCACCCCCGCGACCAGTTCGTCGCGGCGACGGTGGGTGCGGACGTTGCGTTTGGCCCGGAGAATCTGGGACTCGACCGCGAGACGATCGACCGCCGCGTCGACACCGCACTTGTGGCGGTGAACATGGACGGCCGCGAGGACGCCCGCATCGACCAGCTTTCCGGCGGCGAACAGGCCCGCGTTGCGATCGCCGGTGCTCTGGCGATGACGCCGGATCACCTGGTTCTCGACGAACCCTTTACCGGCCTCGACCAGCCAGCCCGGGAGTCGGTGCTTTCCCACCTCGACGACCTGCGCCGGCG
>JAQCMX010000087.1 GCA_028274885.1 Haloarculaceae archaeon | reverse complement strand
ATCGACGCGGATCCCGGTTCGGAGACGTTCGGCGACGTGACAGCAACAATCGACCGCCAGCCCGAACGAGGACGCGGTGAAAACGAGGGTCCTGGTCCCTGTGATGTGACGATCCACCCCGACGGGGAGTACGCGTACGTGCCGGATCTATTCGGCGATACGCTCACTGTTCTTGATGTCGACACCTTCGAGATAGCAACCCAGATTACCGTCGAGTCCCGGGAGGGAGCTCCGCCCGCTCCGTGGATGGGAACGGCGTCGTGGGACGGAACACACCTTCTTGTCGAGCACGACGAGGGCCAGCGCGGAAGCGAGAGCCTCTGGGACGTAAGCGATCCCGCTGAGCCAGTCGAGGTCACCCGTCTGGGGCCGGACGAAGGGATGGGAACTGGACCCCTGACAAGCGAGATCGGTCCGGACTCCGAGGTCGGGTACGTGTTCACCCCGGGGACCAACGACGTGACAGTCGTCGATCTGGACGCCGGCGAGGTGTCGGATCGCCTCGACCTGGGTGGGTCGGCGTTTGTGGGAACGTGGGACCCGAACCGGGAGAAGCTCTACGTTCCAGTCCGGACGACAAACGAGGTCGCAGTCATCGACAGCGGGAGTCGCGAGATCGTCCGGCGGATCGAGGTCGGCCCCGCGCCGTACGGTGCCACTGCGGCGACGTTACGCCCAGCAGCGGGGACCGAGGCGACCGTGGACGCGGCACTGGGCCGGATCGACGGGCTGGCGGGGACGTACGCGACGACCTACTGTATCGGAGAGTGTGCCTGCGGGCACGAACTGTAACTGTCTGTCGGGCGAGGTCGACATCTGATACAGCCTTCTGTGACTAGTTTGAGCGCCACTCACGTACGACACTCCAGTGCGCTGGGACCGCTGAGTCGTCTCAACACGTCGGAAAGGATCCACACAGTCTCTCCGAATTGTGACCGGAACGACCCGAGAACGGTCCCCCTGGGCCTCGATTTCCCTGCTCTGTCCCGGAGAGCCAGGGGGAACCCGGATCCGGACGAAAGCGCTTTTGCGTTTCCACGGCCGAAAGTTCGACAATGGGGCTCGAAGAGGAGATCCGGGAACTCGAGGAGGAAATCGCGAACACGCCCTACAACAAATCGACCGAACAGCACATCGGCCGGCTAAAGTCGAAACTCGCTCAAAAAAAAGAGGAATTCGAAAGGCGGCAGTCCTCCTCTGGGGGTGGTCCCGGCTACGCCGTGGAGAAAACCGGCGATGCGACGGTAGCACTCGTCGGCTTCCCGAGTGTCGGGAAATCGACAATCCTGAACGCACTGACCAACGCCGACAGCGAGGTGGGTTCCTACGAGTTCACGACACTCGATGTCAATCCGGGGATGTTGCAGTACCGGGGTGCAAACATCCAGTTACTCGACGTTCCGGGGTTGATCGAAGGGGCAGCAAGCGGGCGCGGCGACGGACAGGAAGTCCTCTCGGTCGTCCGGACCGCCGACCTCGTTGTCTTCGTGCTCTCGGTGTTCGAAATCGACCAGTACCAGCGACTCCACGAGGAACTGTACAAAAACGGTGTCCGGGTGGATCAACACCCCCCGCGGGTTTCGGTGCGAAAAAAGGGCAAAGACGGCATCTCTCTCACCGCGAGCGTGGATCTCGATCTCGACAGGGGGACGATCACGGGCATTCTTCGCGAACACGGATACGCAAACGCGACTGTGAACATCGGCGAACAGGTCGACATCGATCGGTTGATCGACGGGATCCGGGACAACCGGGTGTATCTCCCGTCGCTGGTGACCGTCAACAAGGCCGACCTCATCGAACCCAACTATCTCGAGACAGTCAACGAACAGTTGTGCGCCCACGACATCGATCCCGAGGAAGCGATCTTCATCAGCGCCGAAAAGAAGCGTGGACTGGACTCGCTGCGTGATGTGATCTGGGAGAAACTGGGATTGATCCGCATCTACATGGACAAACCCGGCCGCGGCGTCGACTACGACGAGCCACTCATCCTCTTTGCGGGCGACACCGTCGAGGATGCCTGTGAGAAACTCGGCGGCGAGTTCAGTGAGCGGTTCAGATTCGCCCGTGTGAGCGGCCCGAGCGCGAAACATCAAAAACAGCAGGTCGGCCTTGATCACGAACTCGCTGACGAGGACGTGTTGCGGATCCTAACGACGAAGTGACACTCCCCGCCACCGACAGGGCGTTCCCGCATGGGACGGCCGGTTGCCGGCCGGTAGTTAGTCCTGACCGGTCTCGCCAGCTATCATCTGCCGAATAGCAATCCACATTAAGCCACACCCATAACATCTATTATATGGGCACGTCGCACGTGATTGTCGGGGACGGAATCGCGGGAAGTTCGGCGGCAGAAACAATTCGGGAAGAGGACTCGGACGCCGATATCACCGTTCTCACCGACGAAGGGGAGGCGCTGTACAATCGGATCCTGATCAAGGAGTTCGCGAAGGGAAAGCTCCCCGAGGCACCCATCTCGATTCACGAACCGGACTGGTACGACGAGCGAGATATCACCCTCGAACTGAACACGCACATCTCCCGGGTCGATCCTGCCGCCCACGAGATACACACCCACACAGGCGAGGTCTATGAGTACGACAAACTGCTCGCGGCGACCGGTGGGACGCCGGCGCAGTTGCCCGTCGCCAACAGCGATGCCGAGGGTGTCCACCACTTCTGGACGTTCGAGGACGCCCGCCACATCCGCGAACATGCACAATCCGCTGAAACCGGTATCGTCGTCGGCGCGGGGTTGCTGGGGATCGACCTCGCGGCGGTGTGTGCGGCACAGAACCTGGATGCCAACTACCTGATGCGGGGGAACCGGTGGTGGCGGTATGCGCTCTCGGTCGATGGTGCGGATATCGTCCACAACGCCCTCGTGGAAAAAGGCGTCACACCCGTCTTCGGTTCCGGCGTCGACCGGTTCGAGGTCGACGACGACGGCCACGTCGAGACCGCAGTCGATCCAAACGGGGACCGCTACGATGGGGAGTTTTGTGGTATCGCCATCGGCCTCAATTACAATACGGAGTGGCTCCAGGACACCGGCATCGAAACCGACGACGGGATCGTCGTCGATAAGTACATGCAGACCAGCGTCGAGGATATCTACGCTGCCGGTGACATCACGCGCTATTATGATACGATAATCGATGATTACGCCCAGAATGGATCCTGGGGGTCGGCCAAAGAACAGGGCGCTGTGGCCGCGAAAAACATGATCGCCGACGATGAGGCGTCGGAGTTTCAGTGGGTATCCACCTACTCCATCACCCACTTTGATTTCCCCTTTCTCTCCTTTGGCCATCCCACCCGCGGCGACGACGAAGCAGAGCGCACGTACTCCGATGTGGAGTGGCGTCGTCTCGCGTTCGAGAACGGACAGCTCGTCGGCGGCGTTCTCATTGGAGACCTCTCCCAGCAATCGACGTTCAAACGGATCATGCGTGAGCAGTTGGAGGTTGCCGATCAGCGAACGGCCCTTCTGGAGCCCGACGTCGACGTCGAGGCTCTCGAAACCGGGATCGAAGCCAAATAACGCGGCCACCGGACCGACGGCCTTTTTTTATAGGTATCCTACAAGTGAGTATGAACGGCGGCAACAGCGATATGACCCTCGCGTTCGAACTAAAGGCACTCAAAGAACTCGACAGTCCGGACACCGTGTTCACGGACGCCCGGCAGTGGACCAACTACGTGGGAGTCATCTCGGAGAAACCGACCTACGTCGTGACGAACTTCACCCGGAAACACCGGATCCGACAGGACTTCTTTTCCGGACCGCGTACTCGAAAGGAGAGCCTGACCAACATCAAAGAGCAGTTCGACAGCGACCGCTACGTCCTCGTCGGCGTAGACGAGGAGGACGAACGCCTCGCCGAGGCGACCGACTGGGAGTTTCTTGATCTCGAAGACGCCGCGGGTGCCGCAGACTGGCGACTCGCGCCGGAGGAGACGACCACTGAGGTCGAACAGGAGACGCGCGACGACTGGCCCTGATCGTGTCGTGTCCGGCGGTACTGGTCCACGCCCGCAGGTGTTATTGCCGTTCCGATCGAACGACCCGATATGGCGGAACCGCGCGTCCCCGGCGAACCCGACGAGAGACTCGACATTCCCTGTGGCCAGCAGGTCCGCGCACGCGACTTGGATCTGGGACTCAGGGAGTACGAGTGTCCCTGTGGTGAGACACACGCGGTCGTGATGGACGTTCATCCGCTCTCGCGGTTTCTACCGGAGTTTCTCGTCGAAACACTCCACGAGACAATCGAAACCGACGACGAGTTCGACCAGTTTGGCACCCCCCACGCGCTGGCGATGGTGCGCGAGGAGTTTCCCGAGGCGGTGGCGAGTGCCGACGTCTCCGGGGACGGCCAGGTCGGCTATGCACTCGTCTGGGTCACCGAGTTTGACGCCCGGTCGCTCCACGAGATCGTCGTCGAACTTGTCGTCGAACTCATGGAACACGCGATCAGTCACGCCGAAGGGCCAACCCTCGAGGAGTTCGAACGCGAGATGAAGCGGTTCGACGTCGAAACCTTCGTCGATGCCTACCGGGACGAGCGAGACTTCGAGAGCGAATACGATACGGCACTCTGAGACGGGAACCCGGACACCCCCGACGGACCCTCGGACGGACCGGGTGGGGCGAGACTCGGTATCAGGACGTCTCGGGAGCGGGCACACCGTCGTCGCCCTCAAGTTCGAACTCCTCGCGCAACTCACGGATGCGGTCTCTGATGTCTGCTGCGAGTTCGAACTCCAGGTTGTCTGCGGCTTCTTGCATCTGCGTCTCGAGTTCCGCGATTGCCTGCTCGGCCTCGGTTTTGTCGTCGGGTTCCAGTCCGGACGTATCCCCTGTATCGGTCGCGCTCCCTGGAAGGTTCGTCTCGCTGACCGCCTTCTCGATCGTGCGTGGCTCGTGCCCGTGTGTTTTGTTGTACTCCTGTTGGATCTCCCGACGCCGCCGGGTCTCCTCGATGGCAGATGCCATAGCGCCGCTGGTTTCGTTGGCGTACAACACGACCGTGCCGTTGACGTTGCGTGCTGCCCGTCCCATCGTCTGGACCAAGGTCGTCTCCGAGCGGAGGAACCCCTCCTGGTCGGCATCAAGGATGGCAACCAGCGACACCTCCGGAATGTCAAGCCCCTCCCGGAGGAGATTGATACCGACGATGGCGTCGATCTCGCCCAGCCGCAGGCTCCGGATGAGTTCGTGGCGTTCGAGGGTGTCTGTCTCGTCGTGCATGTACGCGACCTCGATACCGGCCTCCCGGAGATACTCGGCGAGATCCTCTGCCATCCGCTTCGTGAGCGTTGTCACGAGCGCTCGTTCGTCGTCGGGCAGACTCTGGAGTCGCTCTATGATGTCGCTTACCTGCCCCTCGGCATCGGCGATCTCGACGGCTGGATCCACCAGATACGTCGGCCGGACGATCTGTTCGACGACCTGCCCGGACTGCTCGCGCTCGTACTCGCCCGGTGTCGCGGAGACGTACAGCGTCTGTGCGGTCTTATTTTCGAACTCCTCGAAGGTGAGTGGCCGGTTGTCGAAAGCCGTCGGGAGCCGGAAGCCGTTGTCCACGAGCGACTCCTTTCGCGAGCGGTCACCCTCGAACTGTCCTCTGATCTGTGGGAGCGTCTGGTGGGACTCGTCGACAACGGTCAGGAACTCGTCGGGGAAGTAATCGAGCAACGTGTAAGGTGGCTCACCGGACTCCCGGTCCGAGAGGTGGACAGAGTAGTTTTCGATACCGGAGCAGTAGCCGGTTTCGTGCATCATCTCCAGATCGAAGGTCGTCCGCTCCTCGATGCGCTGTGCAGCGACAGCGTTCCCCTGGCGCTCGAAGTAGCTGATCCGATCCCCGAGGAGGTCTTCGATCTCCTCGATGGCCCGCTCGATGCGTTGTTCGGGAATCGAGTAGTGTTCTGCCGGGTGGACCAGCACCGCGGGTTCCTCGCTTTTGACATCCCCTTCCAGCGGATCGATCTTGCGCAGTCGGTCGATCTCGTCACCCCACAGCTCAACGCGGACGGCGTACCGCCCGTACATCGGGAAGATTTCGATCGTATCCCCTCGCACGCGGAAGGTTCCTTGCGTGAAATCCACATCGTTTCGCTCGTAGTTCAACTCAACAAGCCGCGCGAGTAGCTCGTCGCGCTTGATCTGCTGGCCAGCCGCCAGCCGCATCGACATGTCGACGTAATTTGCCGGGTCACCCAGCCCGTAGATCGCGGACACCGACGCGACGACGATGACGTCCTCGCGGGTCAGCAGTGACCGCGTCGCTGAGTGGCGCAACCGGTCGATCTCGTCGTTGATCGAGGCGTCCTTGTCGATGTAGGTGTCGGTCTGTTCGACGTAGGCCTCGGGCTGGTAGTAATCGTAGTAGGAGACAAAATACTCCACGGCGTTGTCCGGAAACAGCTCCTTGAACTCCTCGTAGAGTTGCGCCGCGAGGGTCTTGTTGTGGGCGATGACGAGCGTGGGCTTTTGTATCTCCTCGACGACCCACGAGACGGTGTTTGTCTTTCCGCTGCCGGTGACACCCAGCAGCGTCTGCTTGTCCATCCCATTCTGAAACCCCTCCGCGAGCGCCTCGATGGCACCCGGCTGGTCGCCGGCCGGCTCAAACGGTGCGTCGACGCGGAGTTCGCTCTCTGCGTTCGGTCGGTCCGGCGTGAGTGGTCCATCGGTGTCGCTCATGATCTAACAATAGGTGTCGACCGACTTGATGGCCACGGTTGATACTGTTGGCTGTACGTCTTTCAAGAATTTCGCCACGTGGTGGCGAATATCGTCGATCAGTTACAGCCAACAGTATGAGCGTCCCTGCCGATCCCGTCTCGCAGTCAGTCCTGTTTGTCCGGTGCAAGCGCTTCGACCGTGCGCTCCCGGAGTTGCTCGCCGGCCCCGTTGGGAATCGCGACGAGGGGTTCGTCGACGATGTCCATCGACGCAACCTCGGCAAGTTGCTGCCGGGCCTGTTCGGGTGTCCCGGCGACACCGAGTGCAGCGACCATCTCGTCGGTCACAGCCGCAGTGGCATCACCACGCTCACCCGACCGCCACGCCGTTGCAACCGCATCAGCCGCGTCGGGGAACCGCTTTGCAACTGTCCGTCGGTACCCTTCGCCGTTGCCGACGTAGTACGCCAGGTGCCCCCGGATCGCGTCGCGTGCGGTTTCGGGATCTTCGGTTACCGCTGCTGGGACCCACGGTGTCACACTGATCTCGTCGGGATCACGCCCCGCCTGGCGGGCGGTCTCTGCGATTGTCTCGAAGGCGTCCCCAAGATCCTCGAACGGGATATTGTGGGGTAACCACCCGTCTGCGGTCCGTCCCGTGGCACGGCGGTTTGCGGGACCGAGTGATGCGGCGTACACCTCGACGTCGGCACCGAGGCCCGGAAAGTCGGCAACCTCGAAACACTCGCCCTCGTAGGCGACAGGACCCTTGCTGGTGAGAAACTCTTTGGTGAGTTCGACCGTCTCGTGGAGTCTCCGGGCCGGATTCTCGAAGGGTACCCCATGGAGGTCTTCGATGACTTTTTTTGTACTGGTTCCGAGACCGAGTACCGCCCGCCCGTCGGCGGCGTCATCGAGCGTGGCGGCTGCCTGTGCGAGTGTCGCGGGTGACCGCCCGTAGATGTTCGCAATCGTGGTTCCCAGACGAACCGCATCAGTTGCTGCTCCGACCTCCGTCAACGCGACGAAGGCGTCCTGTTCCCAGAGTTCCCCCGTCCATACGGAATCATACCCGCGTGATTCAGCCTGCCGGGAGAACGTCGCGATGTCGTCGACTTCGAATGGGACGAGAAGGCCTGTCGGCATATCCGTGCTATCACGTGGGTATAGTAAAAACGTTTCCGGCAGGGCCGGTGCTACCGGTTCTCGTGTGCCCTGATCGCCTTGCGCCACTCGTCCGGAATCCGCCGTGGTTCCTCGTCGCTGCGACTGTACGCCACCAGCAGCGTCTCAGCTGTCGCGGCACAGCCGTTCTCGGTCCGTATCTCGTATTCAATCGGGACGCTCGTCGTTCCGAGTGTCCCGGCACGGACCGGAACCGTTACCGTCTCTCCGTACTCGATCGGTCGTTCGAACTCCATATCTAACGTTGCGATCACAGCAGTGAGTTCGCCCAACTCGTCGCCGACTATGTCCTGCAGGTACTGGATCCGGGCCTGTTCGATATAGCTCGCGTACGCCGCATTGTTGACGTGGCCCATCGAGTCGAGGTCGCGAAACTGCACGTCAAACTGGATTTCGTAATTGAACTCGGGCATACAGACGCTGGGTGCGAACGTGATTTTTTACTGTCGGTTCAGGTCGGAGCGGACGCTTTCAGTCTCGATCCATGGCTCGAAGACATTCGACACAACTGATTTTATCTTGCCATTCATACCGTGGAGCATGACCGACCGCCGCGACCGGGACTGGCGACTGATCCGCGAGGAGTCCCGATCTGGGCCGATGCAGATGGCACTCGACGAGGTGGCTGCCGAGACGGCAGCCAACGGCGGTCCACGGACGGTCCGGGTGTATCGGTGGGAGCCAAGCACGCTCTCACTCGGCTATCGGCAGGACTCCGGGACGATCGACTGGGGGTATTGTGACCGCGAGGACATCAGCGTTACGCGTCGTCCGACGGGTGGTGGGGGTATCTACCACGACACCTTCGCGGACATCTCCTACTCCATCGTGGCCCCGAACGCAGAACTGCCGGGCGACCTTCTGACCTGTTACGAACGACTGTGTACCCCTATCCTCGACGCACTGGACCGGATGGGCGTCGACGCTGGTTTTGCCGACCAGGAGTACGAACCGATCTACGAACCGGCCTGCTATCTCCGGGGAATACACCCGGCACACGATATTCTCACACACGAAAAAAAGATAAGCGGCAACGCCCAGTACCGCCAGCGTGACGCGGTTGTTCAGCACGGCTCGGTGTCATACGCGTTTGCTCTTGACCACCACCTCGCGGTGTTTCAAGACCACGACATCTCGGCCGAACAGTTCCGCGATCGGGTGACAACTGTCCGCGAGCAGGCAGCCATCGATCGGGATGCAAGCGTCGCACATCTCGAAGCGGCGCTACGGGAGTGGACCGATGCAACCGAGGGTACGTGGACGCAATCGGAACGCGACCGGGCGACCAAGATTGCCGAAAAAAAGTACGCCAACGACGAGTGGAATCACAGGCAGATCAACCCCATCTAGGAGCGTTCTCAGCGAACAACGAAGTCCCTAAGCCGGGTCGGTCAAACAGTTTGATATGGCACTGCAAGTCGGTGCGCACGCCTCGATTGCTGGCGGCGTCCAGAACGCCGTTGCGGAGCAACACGATGTCGGAGGGAACTGTGGTCAGATATTCTCCCACTCCCCGCAGGTCTGGCAGGAGCCGTCGATCGGCGAGACGGAAGCGAGGACGTTTCGCGAGCAGAGTGAGACACGCGGTATCGGCCCCTGGTTAATTCACTCCTCGTACCTGGTCAACCTCTGCACCCCGAAGGATGACCTGCGCGAGAGGTCAATCAGTTCGATGCAGACTGAACTCGACGCCGCGGCAAGGCTGTGTATCGACTACGTGAACGTCCATCTTGGCGCACACACCGGCGCTGGAGTCGAACAGGGACTGGATAACGCCGCGAGCGCGCTTGACCAACTCGACGTCCCGGAGACGGTGACGATACTCATCGAGTCCGATGCCGGAAGCGGGACAAAACTCGGCGGCGAATTCGAGCACCTTGCCGCAGTCCGCGACCGATCCCAGCAAGATCTCAAGATTTGTCTTGATACCGCACACGCCTTTGCAGCCGGATACGATCTCTCGACACCCGAAGCCGTCGAGGAGACACTCGCGGAGTTCGACGAGGTGGTGGGCTTTGAGAATCTCGCTGCGGTCCATCTCAACGACTCCAAGCACGGGTGTGGAACGAACAAGGACGAACACGCCCATCTCGGAGAAGGCCAACTCGGCGAACCCGGCCTGTCCGCGTTTGTCAACCACGAGGCGATCCGCAACCGGCCACTCGTTCTCGAGACACCGACGGAGGATGGAAAGGGATTCGAATGGAACATTACCCGGGTTCACGAACTCTTCGACGAGGAGTAGGCGGACCGGTCGTCGGGCTTTTGAGCCGGCTTGCACAACTCGGACTGTGCGTCAATTTAGTTCCGAGTATCTGGAGACGACGCGGGAGGGGATGTGGGATGACTCCCGAGAGGCGCTTGCGGGCCTCGAACTCGACTCGCGCGAGCAAGTGCTTGACGTTGGCGCGGGAACCGGTGCACTGACCCGCGTGCTCCGAGAGCAGTCACCCGCGGAGGTTGTCGCAGTCGACGCCGATCCAACACTGCTTTGCCGGGTCGCGGGTTCCTGTCTCGTCGGTGATGCAACCGGACTACCCTTTCGTGCGGGCACGTTCGATCTGGTTACCTGTCAGGCATTGCTAATCAATCTTCCGGATCCGGGCCGTGCCGTTCAGGAATTTTCGCGTGTCTCCCGTGATTGTGTCGCCGTTGTCGAACCGGACAACAGTGCTGTGAGTATCGAATCGACTGTCGACGAGGAGTCACATCTGGCCCGCCGGGCCCGCCGCTGGTATCTCCAGGGACTTGAGACCAACGCCTCGTTGGGTGCTGTTCGGGGCCTGTTCGAGCGTGCTGGTCTCACGGAGGTGAGTGTCCGGCGGTACGACCACGAACGGACGGTCGAACCACCCTATTCTCAGCGGGCACTCGAAGGCGCCCGTCGAAAAGCAAGCGGGAGTGGTCTCACGACGGACCGAGAGACGATTTTAGAGGGGGAAACGACGGTCGAGGAGTTCGATGAACTGCGCCAGGCGTGGCGTTCAATGGGCCGGGCTGTCACCGAACAGATGCAAAAGGGGAGCTACCGACAGCGTGAGGTCGTCCCCTTCTTCGTGACAGTCGGACAGGTGTAGGGCCCGCGGTGGCAAACAGGCGGTACGGTTGCTCGACGCCGGGCAAAGACACAAAGCGGTGTACCGCACTTTCGCATCTCGCTTTGTCGTTGCTGATCAGAGCACACGGTGTGTGCTTCGTTTCGATATATAATTGTTCGGCCCGGACGGTCACAAGTATCGGTGTAGCTACACAACGTCACCGCGGACAGACTGTCCCTGCTGGTTTCGACGGAACGACTCGACTGCACTCGCGACCTCCTGTGCCCGTTCCGGTTCGAGTCCCAGCATCTCGAGTGCGTCGGGAAGTGTCGGAAAGACAAAGTCACCGGCACGGAGCTTCTCGAAGGCTGTCTCCGAGCGCTGCCCGTCGACCCAGAGGCACGCGCCGCGGGGGTCCAGAACCTGTTGATAACTGTTCCGGCCGACAGCTCCTTCCAGACGCTGTCTGATGTTGTCCTCGAAGCTCGCGTTACAGACCTCAAGATGAATCGGTTCATCGTTCCCAAGCAGGTGTGCCGCGAGACACCGCTCCGGGGCTGCGTGTCCGCTCGTGGTGGCACGCAGTAGTTCGGGGTGTTTTTCAGCCCACTCGGCCCGGACGGTCTGTCCAACCCCCTCAATCCCGTGTGCTTCGACGAACTCCTCTTGCCGATATCCCTCCCCGTCGAGCAGCACGTCCTTGGTCAGATAGATATCGAGGCGCTCGATGGGGTCGAGCCCGAGCGTGATGTCCCCATACACCCATATTTCACGGACCGGAACCGGCATGACCTCCTGCTCGACGGTCGCAACGAACTCTTCGACACGGTCAACTGCGTGGTCGCGGTCCCACTCCATCGTACAGATTATTTGGCTTTTGACTCTCAAAACAGTTGATACTGTTGGCCGTACGTCTTTCAAGAATTTCGCCACCACGTAGTGGCGAATATCGTAGATCAGTTACAGCCAACAGTATCAGACGTAGTGATGAGAGAGGAACCGTATAAAACCAGGTAACTTCGCATCCCCACGCGGCCGAAATACCGCGGTGAAATATGACCGCCTACGAGGAACTAGCTGGACTCACAGCGGACGAACATTGCGTGGATGACCCTGGCTACGAGGCGTGTTCCGAGTGTGGCAGTCCGACAACCGGAGACCTGTGCCGGAGGTGTGGACTACTCGCTGCGATTGGACTGATCTGATCCACTGAACTTTACTAAGAGCTGTCCTTTTCCGAGTGACGGCTGTCCGTCCGATAGAGACAGTTGCCAACACGAGATTCAAAGATCAGGCCCTCGTCGGTGGGTAGTAGCGGGTCTACTCCGTTCGGATAACGTCGAGACCGTTGCGCTGTTCGACCTCCTTGTGGCCGCCATCGGTTTCTCCAAACTCGCGGCTGTCCTGTTGGGCGTTGCTGGCAGCGTCGAAGGTCTCGTCGTCAATGCCCTCGATAGCCTGGCGTGACTTGTCGGCCTGCTTCTGTGTGGTCGGACCAAGCACCTGTGCGCTCTGGACGCCGGTCATGATCGCCATAACCCGCACCTTTCCTTTGTACTCCTCCTGAATCCGGGCACCCCAGATGACGTTGGCACTCGCTTCCAGTCGGTCGGTGATATTCTGTGCGATTCCCTCGGCTTCCTGGAGAGTGAGGTCTGGACCGCCCGTGATGTGAACGAGTCCACCGCTTGCGCCTCGGTAGTCGACATCTAATAGTGGATGGTTCATCGCGTCCTTGACAACCTCCTCAGTCTTGTTTTTGTCCTGGGTTTCCCCGACCAACATGACCGCGACCCCGCCCTGATTCATGATCGAGGTCATGTCGGCATAGTCGAGGTTGATCAGACTCGGCTGTGTAATGGTCTCAGAGATACCCTTGACGGTCTCGGCGATAATCTGGTCCATCACGGAGAATGCCTTGCCGATTGGCAGGTTCGGCACGTAATCCAGCAGCCGGTTGTTATCGAGGACGATGATCGAGTCGGCCTCTTCTCGGAGTCGCTCGAGACCTTCCTCAGCTTTTACAGTACGCGCTCGTTCCACGTTGAACGGCGTCGATACCATACCGACGACGATTGCGCCCTGTTCTTTTGCAATTTTTGAGACGATCGGCGCTGCGCCCGTCCCGGTCCCACCGCCCATTCCGGCGGTGACAAAGACCAGGTCGGCGTCACCGAGTACCTCCTTGATCGTTCCCTGTGCCATCTCTGTCGCGCGTTCGCCCATCGAGGGATCGCCGCCCGCGCCGAGTCCGTTGGTGAGGGATTTGCCGACCAGGATCTTCGTGTCGGCTTCGACCATCTTGAGATGCTGTTTGTCAGTGTTGATTGCAATCGTTTCGGCACCGTCAACGCCGATATTGTAGAGGCGATTGACGGTATTGTTACCGGCACCACCGGCACCGACGATCACGATCCGTGGGTCACCAAAGCTCTCAACATCGCCCATCTGGTTTTGTTCCTGCTCGTCGCGTTCCAGGGCCTCGTTGACGATATCTTGCATCGTTACGCCCTCGCCCACGTATTATCCTCGCGGCGTTTGCGCTTCTCGGATGGACGCTCCTTGCTTACGTCCCGTTCGGCGAGCATATCACGCACCGCCGACCGGATCGCTTCACTCCGGTTGGGGTACTCGCCCGTTTCGACCATCTGTTCGACCTCTTCGATCTGCTGTTTCGGAATCCGTAGTGTCACACGCTCCATATTCTGTATTCCCCTGTGGGTA
>JAQCMX010000086.1 GCA_028274885.1 Haloarculaceae archaeon | reverse complement strand
ATATGTGCTTCGTCGACGAGATCAACGAACAGCCCGTGTTCGACCACGCCTGGAACCGCAGAGAGCTGTGTCCCGAGTTGCTCGGGCGTTTCGATCTGCCCGAACGAACAGTCTATGACGATATTCCCGTTATCGGTCACAACCGGTCCATCCTTCTCTGTGGCCGCACGCACCGACGGTTCACCGCCGAGGTTCTCGATCGCTTCGGCTACTGTCGATTTCCCATCGGGGAGGACCGCAACGGGAACGGGTTTGGCAAGAACCGAGGCTTGCTTGCTCGAATCGACCACGACGACGAGACGGTCGGCGGCCGAACCGACGATCTTCTCCCGCGTGTGCGCCCCACCGCCGCCTTTGATCACCGTCCCGTTTACAATTTGATCAGCGCCGTCGATTGCGAGGTCGGGAGCTGCGTCAGCAAGTGACGTCAGCGGGAGCCCCGATTCCCGTGCAAGCTGTTCGGACTGATAGGAGGTCGGAATCCCGCGGACAGCAAGCCCCGCTTCGAACCGTTCTGCCAGCCGCCGGATCGCATGGGCCGCCGTACTTCCCGTTCCGAGACCGACGACCATACCGTCGGAAACGAGGTTCGCGGCGCTTTCCCCGGCACGCTGCTTTGCTTTCTCCCGCCCTCCCTCTTTCATGCCGGAGTGGTGGACACGCCACGCTGAAAAGTCTGACTGCTGGACACGCCACCCGTTTCAGTTCGTCTGTCCTGTCCGACAGCGGACTGATACTAATTACTGCGAGCCTGTACCCCGGGGAACGAGATATCTGATCGGTCAGAGCCGGAGCGGTCCGGATCCATTGGTCCTGTCAAAAAGTGCCGCAATACTCAGTATCGGAGACTGCCGATGAAACCGGAAAGGTATTTGCCCTCGGGGTCCCGGAACGAACCTATGGACGCGGCTCTGGGACCGCCCGAAAAGATGCGAAAGCGTCGCGAGGATCTGACGCCGATGATGTCCCAGTACTGTCGACTGTGCGAACAGTACGATGACGCACTCCTGTTGTTTCAGGTCGGGGATTTTTACGAGGCGTTCTGTGAAGCTGCCGAGACGGTGGCACGGCGCTGTGAGATCACTCTCACGAAACGCGAGGATTCGACCGGCCAGTACGCGATGGCCGGCATTCCAGTCGACAACGCGGAGTCCTACATCGACCGCCTGCTGAATGCAGGGTACCGGGTCGCTATCGCTGACCAGGTTCAAAAGCCCGAGGACGCCTCCGGTGTCGTCGACAGAGCGGTCACCCGTATCATCACCCCCGGGACGCTTACCGAAGCCGAGTTACTCGAGGACGATCGGAACAACTACGTCGCCGCACTCGCCGCGGGGGCGGAGTTCGGTCTTGCAGTCCTCGATGTCTCGACCGGGGACTTTTATGCCACCAGCGACGCGTCAGTCTCCGCGATCGAGGACGAACTCGGGCGCTTTGCACCAGCGGAGGCCATCACGGGACCCGAGGCTCCGGAGGATGTCCTTGGAGCGAACTGCGTCCGGAGTTCGTACGATCCAGCGGCGTTCGAGTCAGAACGCGCACGGGAGACATTCGCCTCGTATTTTGGATCGCAGGCATCGTTGCTCGCCTGCGATGCGGAAGTCCGCGCCTGCGGGGCGTTGCTCTCGTATGCCGAGTACGCCCGCGGTGGCAACACCGACCGACTCGACTATCTCAACCATCTGACCCGTTACGACCCACGGGAGTACATGTTACTGGATGCGGTCGCCCTCGAGAGTCTGGAACTGTTCGACCGCCGGACCGTCCACGGCTCGGAGGCGGCGACACTGGCTGGTGTTGTCGACGAGACGGCGTCTGCACTCGGGCGTCGCATGCTGGACGACTGGTTGCGCCGACCACTGCTTGACCCCAGTCGGATACGCAGCCGTCACGACGCAGTTGAGTCGCTCCGTGGCGACGTTACCACCCGCGAACGCCTCCACGAGTTGCTCCGTGATGTCTATGACCTCGAACGGTTGATCTCGCGGATCGCACGCGAACGGGCGGACGCACGGGATCTGCGTTCGCTCGCTGATACCCTGTCGGTTGTGCCAGAACTGCGGGACACCCTCGCCGGGACCGACTGTCCGAAACTTCGGGAGATACGTGAATCACTGGACCCCCTGCACGATGTTCGGTCACTGATCGAGGAGGCAATTCAGGAGGACCCGGACCGGGAGATCACCGAAGGAGGGTTAATAAGACCGAGCTATGACGAGAAACTCGCACAGTGGCGCGAGACCGAACGGGACGGCAAGGCCTGGATCGACGACCTCGAAAAGCAGGAACAAAAACGGACCGGAATCGACTCGCTGACGGTCGGTCATAACTCTGTGCACGGGTACTACATCGAGGTGACTGACGCAAACCTCGATCAGGTTCCCGCCGACTACGAGCGCCGACAGACGCTGAAAAACGCGGAGCGGTACTACACACCGGCGCTCAAAGAACGGGAAGACGAGATTCTGCGCGCCGTGAGTCTGGCAGACGAACGCGAATACGACCTGTTCTGTGACGTTCGGTCCGCCGTCGCCGCAGAGTCCGAGCGGGTGCAGTCGCTCGCAGACTCCGTCGCCGAACTCGACGTGCTCGTCTCGTTTGCGACCGTCGCAGCCGAGTACGACTACACCCGACCCGTCGTCGCTGCACCCGAGCGTTCGGAGCCCGCCGAGGACGGCAGCGCTCCGCAGATCGATGGGATCCACATCGAAGGCGGCCGCCACCCCGTCGTCGAACGCACCGAGTCGTCGTTTGTCCCAAACGACACACACCTCCACGCGGCGGAGCGACTCGCCATCCTCACCGGTCCGAACATGAGCGGCAAGTCCACGTACATGCGCCAGGTCGCACTCATCGTGGTTCTGGCACAGTCCGGGAGCTTCGTGCCTGCCGACGCGGCCAGACTCGAACTCGTCGACCGGATCTTTACCAGGGTCGGGGCGAGCGACGACATCGCGGGTGGACGGTCGACGTTCATGATAGAGATGAACGAGCTCTCCGAGATCCTCGACAGCGCCACACGACGATCACTTGTCCTGCTCGACGAGGTTGGGCGCGGGACGAGCACGACAGACGGATTCGCTATCGCACGGGCAGTTACCGAGTATCTACACGACGAGATCGAGCCACTCACACTCTTTGCCACGCACCACCACGATCTGACAGCTGTGGTCGCGGATCTCGACCGGGCTTACAACCTCGCATTCCAAACGTATCACGACGACGAGGGTGTCGTCTTCGAGCACACGGTCGAGCGTGGCACCGCAGACGCGTCCTACGGTGTGGAGGTTGCTGCGACCGCCGGGGTTGCAGAGTCCGTCGTCGCCCGGGCTCGTGAACTGCTCGCTGCCGGCCCGGCGTCCCGACCACACGGCCACACAGACGGTATCGTGGCCGGTGCGGACGGGGGACAGATGACACCGACAGCCCACCGAGACTCCGGTGTGACCGACAGCACCGCCGACGAGGTCCGGGATCGACTGCGGGAGATCGACGTGGGAAGTACGACCCCGCTGGAAGCGCTAAACACCCTCGCAGACTTAAAAGACACCCTCGACGAAGAGTAGTCTGCCCGGCGTGTCACGCCGGTGTTTCTGAGCGACGATCTGGCCGACGGACACCACGAATGTCCGATCCCCCTGTCTTTTTGCGGTCCGGACGAGTCAGGTGTGACAATGGCAGACCGACGCCGGTATACCGGGGCCCAGCGACTGCAACTGGGGTGGACGGTTATCGTCGTGGTTTCGGGGGTGCTCGCCCCACTCGCGGTGCCCTCGTGGCTCTACGGTGGCGTTCCGTACCCGGGCGTGCTCGCGGGCGTGAGCCTCCTCTGGATTCTCGGACTGATCGGGGTCGGGCTCTACGAACGCAATCAGTGGAACAGTATGGTGGCGGAGTCCTCGTTTAGATCCGAACAGGGGACACGACAGGTCGATCTCGAGAAGATCGTCGGCGGACGGTCTGTCGTCGTCGAAACCGACGTTGCGGGCTTTTTCGCGCAGGCCCACACCGAGATCCGGACAGCGATCGAGGAGGTCGAGGCATCCTTTACCATCGAACTCACCTACGTCGGTGTGGATGGCCACAGCGAGGGGCTGACGACGGGCAACGAGTCGTTGGACGAACGGTTTGTGATCGAGGGGACCGAACAGAACGTCGGAAAACTTCTGTCACCGGATGTACAGGCGGCTTTGACTGAAGTTGAAACACCGGGATGGTGCACAGTGACCGGAGAGCGGGTCGTCTACGAGGTGCCCTTTACACGTCTGTCCGCACAGGAACTCGACACGCTGGGTGACACCATCGTCGTGATCGCGGAGCGAATCGAACGGGTCGCTGCGACGGGATAACAGTCGGTGCGCGGGTCAAACTCCCGTGCTCCCGGCAGTTGGGGACAGTGAGACGAGCTCCAACCCGCGGTCCGAGAGCAGGCTGCGTGCCCGATCGGTCACCGAGGGCGCGACCAGAATTCCCCTGACCGTCGTGCCGGTGTGCAACTCGCCGTCGAGTGCATCGACGTACCTGTTGAGTTGGCCCACAGCGTCCGGACCGGCCCTGCGACGCTTGAGTTCGACGACCACGGCGTTCCCATCGCTGTCTGTGCCGTAGATATCGACCGCACCCGCGGGTGTTTCCCGCTCTGTGGCTCGGGGCTCGAACCCCGACTCCAGTAGTGACGGGTCCGCGAGGATCCGTTCTTTGAGATCTGCTTCGGTTCCCGAGACGGTCAGTTCCGCTGTATCGGCTGCATCGAAGGCGGCAAAATGTGCGACGTTCAAAAGGGAAACTTCCAGTGTCTCCGCTGGTGTGGAGCGTTCACTGACCAGCAGGACCGTCCCATCATCGACGGTTACGCGCTGGGTACACCCAGGTGGCTGCCAGTTCACCGGCTTTTGTTGTTCGTCGGTATGGACCAACACAGTTCCGTCGGGTTTGAGCACGAGGAGTCTGTCACCGGGACCGAGTGTGCTGGCTGCCCGCCCCCGATACACCACGCGACACCGCCCGAAAACCGTCACGAGCCGTTCTCGCTCGATACTCTGTTCGAGTGCAACCCGTACCGTGTCCGGTGAGGGATCGACATGTGTTCGAGGCGGACCCACGCCATCTTATAGTTGGCGGGGCCACTAAAACAAACCGCCACGCCGCTGACCGTTCGGAGGCGGTATTTCGGGGTCCCTGCCGAATACGTATCCGGAGTCCGGATCAGTTCGGTGGTTCAGTCCTGGCCTGCAGGAGCCGTTCGGTGCCGTCCGCGTCGAACCGAAGCGGACGTCGCCACCAGGGACCCCGCCCGGAGTCTTCGGACCACTCGGTGACCAGTGCTCCCGGGTCGGTTCCCCGTTCCTGGCCGCTGAACGGGACCACATACTCGTACAGTCGTGACCCCTCCGGGTCCCCTAACAACAGTACCTTTGCGTCGAATTCCTGACGCTTGTGGTGTGCGTTGTTCCGAAACGGATTGACGGCGTGACCGCCGGCCGCGTGCCCGGTACCCTGGCCCTCGTTAGCCACGGTTCGGGTGTATTCGGCCCCGGAACGGGGTGCAGAGTCGAGCTGGAAGTGGCCGATCACGAACGCCCCCCAATCTGGCGGAAGCCAGTCAGGTTCCCCGGAACGGCCATCGGTTACGACCGAAAGAGTTGCGTAAAAAAAGACGTGGTCGCCGGCGGACAGATCTAAAAGCGGGCTAGCCTTGATACCGTAGGGGTCGCCGTAGGTGTACCGCTCGCAGAACGGATACTCCGGGAACTCGGGATCGAGATGGACCGGTGTTTCGTGGACCTTGTCTGGGATCGGATACTCGAGGTGTGCCGCCAGTTCTCCGTACGTTGGAACTGGCTGGCTCGTGGGTTCAGTTTCGGGAATCGGGACGTACTCGAACCGACCGTCGGGCCAGACCGGCCCGCGAAAGCCCGGATCGTTCGTGTTCGCGCCGATGTTGATCGCAACGGCTCGTCGCCCGGTCACTGTAATCGGTTGCCACAGTGCTTGCAGAAGGTGTACATCTGTTCGTTCTGATTGTAGCCGCCGCAATCGGTACAACAGATCAGGTCCCCTGTGGTCTCCTCTTCGGGCTGGTCGATGTGGCCTCCTCCCCCCTCCGAGAGCGCCGGCGTGCCGTCAGCCGTCGACTCCGGGGTCGTCCGCTCGCCTGTCGAACTCCGCTTGATGAAGTACCGATACAGGTACACCTGAAGGAGTACGAAACCAACAACATACGCGGCGAGCCAAACCCACCTCTCCATACGTCTTTGTACAATTTGGGAGTACTTGGTAGTTCTGACTGCTGGATGATCACATCCGGTACCTGCGATTGCAGTTCTGTGGTGTGACCCGACAAACGCCGAAAGTGGACAGTGTAGTCCGTCTCAATCGGTATCGGGCGGCGCGAGGTCCCGCTGGAATTCGTCGAACACGTCCAGATTTTCGGGGATATCGTAGTCGATCCGGCGCTCGTCACGTCGGTCGACCCCGGCCTCCTCCAGTGGTGTCGCCACGGATTCCCAGCCCGATTTGATTGTGATCGACTCGGCGGGCGAGCCCGCGGCGACGTGATGGGCGGGGATGTCGGTACGCGCCGTCGACTTCGCAGCCAGAACGGCGTTTCGACCGACCCTGACGCCGGCCTGGACCATCGCGTCGTAGGTCAGACGGACGTCGTCTTCCAGGATGGTGTGGTAGTTTCGTACCTCGGTTTGATCGACCACGTCGTGGTTGTGGCTGTAGATGTGAACATCGTCAGAGACAGACACGCGGTCCCCGATCGTCAGTTGCCCGCGGTCGTCGAGATGGACGCTGTCGTGTACCACGACGTTATCGCCAACTGTGATGTTGTGGCCGTAGGTCATCGTGATGCCTTTGAAAAACCGACAGTCGTCGCCACACTCCTCGAAGAGGTGGTCCGCAAGCATCCTGCGAAATTCGAGGGCAAACGCGACGTTGTCCGCCATTGGCGTGGCGTCGAACTGCCGCCAGAGCCACTGGAGATACTTCGACTCCTGGAATCGACTGTCCTCCGTTTCGATCTCCGCGTAGTATTCGCTTTCGAGCGTCGTGTTACACGGATCGTAGCTTTGGAGTCTGACCCGCTCCGCCGGTGACACGTTCCCGCCGGACTGCCACCGCTCGAACGCCTCCCGATCCCCGTGGAGATCGACGAGCACGTCCTGCACGACGCGACAGGTATCCTCTTCGCTTGCGAGTCGCTCGTCTACCTCCTGGACGAACGTATCGAGGCCATCCACCGCTGCTGGCGGCAGCGACACGTGCCGCTTGGTCATAGGGGCAGTTGTCACGGGGAAGTGATATGGGTTTTCGTTACGCGGAGGTGGCCCGTCGGCTGTCCGCCGGCGGATCCACCCACCAGCCTGTCGTGTCGTGGACAAACAGTAAATAGGCGCCACACAAAGGGGGATGTATGGACAACGTGGATAGTCAAGAGATGCCCGGTGCGCTCGTCGAGGAGTACCTCCAGCGCGAGCGCGGGACGCTGTCCCTTCTGGACGAGTTAGAGCGACTATCCATCGAGGGGAACAATAAAAAGCTCCGCGACCGGATTCGCACCTTCGCGGAGCACAATCAGGAGGTATTTTTCACCGTGGCCCTCTCACTGACAGGCTCCAAACACTTCTTCGGTGATGTCGAATCACAGCTCGGCGTGGGGCCGGCGGACAAACTCCGAGAACTGGCGGAGACGTACCCGACACTCGCAGAGCCGTTTAGCCTCGTCAGGATGGAAGTCTCGAACGAACGGCGGAATCCGATCACTGGATTCGACGTGACCACCTCCTACCACTCCGAGGAGGAGGTCCCAATCGTCGGGTACACCGCCTTCTCGGGCAACCTGGAACTGTACGATCACCGCGGTTCGCCCCAGGAGGTCCTCCAGACCGCCACCTACCTCGTGCAGGCGACGAACGATTCCCTGGAGGCGTCGTTACAGGAGGACCACTCGGTCAATACCGACGAACTGAGCGAACTCATCGATCGCCACGAGACGCTCGAATCGGAACTCAACGCGCTCCGAGACCACATCGACGCACTCCGGCGCAAACCGGTTGGCGACGAGTGAGAGTCCCGGTCCAG
>JAQCMX010000082.1 GCA_028274885.1 Haloarculaceae archaeon | reverse complement strand
TCGTGTTCTTTCTGCTGGCGCTTGGCGGCGTGGTCGCGGTCGTCGAGCGGTTTCCTGGTCTCCGACACGGCATGATCACAGTCGGTGGCCTCCTCATGCTGTATTTCGCGCTCGGGGCCGTCAGGAGCGTCCGGGCTACGCTCGCACCTGATCGCTCCACAGGCACAAGCAGGGGGTTCCGGAAGGCGTTTTTGCTCGCACTGACAAATCCGTACCAGATTCTCTTCTGGCTGACCGTCGGTGTTGGCTTGCTGGATCCCGGCCGGGTTGATGTCCTCGAACCGCTCCCCGTGATCGGCGACATGACTCGTGGCCTGCTGGTCGTCGAAACCGGCAGCGTGGCGCTGGTGGGCGGGCTCTTTGCCGGGATTGTCCTCTGGATCGTTGGTTTCCCGGCTGTGCTGGTCGCTGCTCGTGAACGGGTCGAACTGCTCGCTCCACTCGTCGCTTTACTCAGCGCTGTCGTCCTCGCTGCCTCCGGTGTCTTTTTTTTGTTCAAGGGTATTACAGGCCTCTTTCCGGTGTGAGACCACGATTCACGAATCGATGCCTGCGACCTCGGACTCGAGCCACTCCTTGAGCCACCGCACACGCTTGATACGGCGGTGTGCGACGTCCTTTCCGGTCTGGCTCCGGACGCGGTCACGGGCTTTCTTACCACGTTCCAGGATCCGTCCGACCATCTCGGCGGCGTCCATGTGCGTTCGGGATTCGTAGCCCATCCGCAACAACATGAGTGCCGCCCCGTTCGCGCCGACCTTGTCGAGAATATCGGCCTCGATCAGACACTGCGTCTCCAGGGCAAGATCGTTCAGGTCCCCCTGATAGGAGTGGTCCTCGACGGCCCGGCACACCTGTTCGACGAACGATTGTGGGTACTCCCCGTGACTGTTCAGATACTCCCGTGCGATGCGGGCACCTTCGGCTGCGTGGAGGTCCTGATCCACCTCGAGTTTGGCGATGTCGTGAAACAGTGCGGCAACGCGGGTCACGTCGACGTTTGCCCCTTCCTTGCGAGCAATCTCTGCCGAAAGGTCGACGACGTTGCGGATGTGGTTGAACCGGTACTCCGCTGAATGCCACGGGTACCACCGCATTCGTCCACCATCGTTTTCCGTTTCGACGCTTGCAACGAGGTAATCGCGGACGAACGCCTCCATCTCCGCGAATTCGTCGTCCGAGACAGGTGACTCGCGTATCTCAACGCCCACGCAACCACCTCCAGACGAAATATCCTGTCTTCATCTTACCCACAAAGACGATTCTTCGACTCTTTAGCGTTACGACAACTCCTCGCGGTCATTTTTCATCGATACCGGTCAGTTCCCGAGCGACCCGACAAGAAAGGTAGAAATCTGTTTCGCCACGTGCTCTCGCCGACCGACGAAGAAATGATCGGCAGGAATGCCCTCGACAGTCTGCCCACACTCGCGGGCCTGTTCGACGATTGGCTCCCACTCGGCAGACCCGTCTTGCTCGCCGTACACGACCTGTAGGTGCCCTTGCACGGCTGTCACTGTGTCGGCAACGTCGAACCGCCCGGAGAGGGTCGCGTCGGGTGCGAGCACCGAGATCGCCTCCGGTTGCGGTGTGGTCTCCGGGGTGGCAAGTAGTGCCACCGACGCGCCGAAACTGTACCCAAACAGGCCGACGGACTCGAACTCCGAGCGTGCCCACGACAGCGCAGTCTGGACATCTGTTTGCTCTTCGTTCCCTTCGTCCCACGGTCCGTAGTCGATCCGGAGACACGCAACCTCCTGTTCGACGAGTCGATCGGCGACTGCCCGGAGTCGCGCGTCGTTTCTATCCCCACCCATCTGTGGGTGTGGCGGGCACGCAACCACACAGGTCGACGCTGCCGATCGGGACGAATCCACACCGAGGGTCGCACGGAGGTCACGTGGCCCCGACAGACGAATTCGTTTTCCCATGCTGAATGTTGGCAGATGTAAGAATTTTAAGTTTCGCCCGCTCGTTACTACTAGTATGGGAATACTCTCGCGGACCTCTTACATCATCAGGTCCAAGGTAAACTCCCTGCTCGACCGGGCCGAAGATCCTGGACAGCAGCTCGATTACTCCTACGAGCAACTCCAGGACGAACTCCAAAACGTCAAGCAGGGGATCGCAGACCTAACGACACAAAAAAAGCGCCTCGAGATCCAGAAACGCCGGCTCGAGGAAAACGTCGAACGTCACAACGAACAAGCACGGCAGGCCGTCGAGCAGGACCGAGACGATCTCGCGCGTCGTGCGCTGGAAAAAAAGAAACAGAAAATGAACCAGATCGAAAGTCTGGAGCGGCAGGTCGACGACCTCGAGGGCCAGCAGGACCAGCTCATCCAACAAAAAGACCAACTTCAGCGTCAGATCGAGGAGTTCCGGACGCGCAAAGAGACAATGAAAGCCCGCCACGACGCTGCCGAGGCGAGCGTCAAGGTCAACGAGGCGATGACCGGGGCCGGTGGAGAGGTGGAGGACATCTCCCGCCAGATCCAGCGTGCAGAACAGCAGACCGAGGAGATGGAAGCCCGCGCCGCGGCCCTGGATGAACTCCGCGAGAGCGGCGCAATTGACAGTTCGCTGTCAGACACGAGCGAGCTCGACCGCGAACTCGAGCAGCTCTCGACGGATAGTGCGGTCGACCACGAACTCGAGACGCTCAAATCTGAGATGGGCGAGGGCACCGGATCCGAGACCAACGAGGACGTCGATCTCGAGGATCTCGAGGTGGAGGCCAACGAGAGTGAGGTCGACGCAGAGCTAAAAGAGCTAAAAGAGGAGAAGTGATCGGTACCGACGGTGGATCTACAGGCGGAGCAGGCCGAGTGCCTCGGGGCTTGACCCCGAGGGTGAAGGCCGTACGCTTATTACACAAGCCACCGTATCAACAGGTACAGTTGCGACGTGGGTTAAAGACCTTAATCCGAAGCAACTGCCGGCAGTTGCGAGGAAATGCGACACCTCTCAACACCCTGCTACGGCAGGTGAGACGGGTGTTGTCGGGCGGGGTGGAGCCGCCGACCCTCACGGACGCACCGGGCGTTCGGGTG
>JAQCMX010000147.1 GCA_028274885.1 Haloarculaceae archaeon | reverse complement strand
ACGTCGACTGCGGTCCCGTCCCCACCGACGAACAAAACGAGATCGACCTCCCGATCGAGAAATGCCCTGACAGCATCCCGGGTGTCCGCGGCACGTGTCGCCGGGAGGCTTTCCTCGGCATCTGTCTTTGGGGTGGTACTGGCCGGAGTTCCGACGACAACCGGATCGAGACCGACCGCTCTCGTGACTGCTTCGCCCATCCCGTCACCGTAGGTCAACACCGAAACGCCATCCGAGGCGTCCTTGAGCCCTTCGAGGGCTTCCCGAGCCCTGTCGGGGGCACGCATCTCGGCGCCTCGAGCCACCGCCTCGTCGACCTTTCCGTCAGTTCCTTTCAGCCCAACCCGACCACCCATCCCGGCGATCGGGTTGATCACCAGCCCAATGCGTCGCATGCTCCTCGTTGGAACGAGCAGGTCAAAAGCGAACCGGAACGAATTAATCGTACGCCAGACCAACGACAGAGTATGAGTATTCCACTGTCCGAGGCGACGCAGGTGGGTGTCGGTAGCACGGCCGTCGAAGTAGCTGCATGGGTACTTCTTATCGGTGGCGTCGCCCTCACCGTTCTTTGGGTCCGGTATCTTTACCGATAATCAGATAGGTTTATTATCCGACCCCGAAGAGGGACCCTTTCACTCCGGCGAGTTGACACGCTGAGCTACCCACGAGGCAGCAGTCTCGACAGTGTCTTTTTCTAGCCCTTTGATCCGTATGGTGACCGTCTTACCCGGATAGCTACCCACGGTTACGTCGAAGTTCGATCGAAGCGACTCGACGGTATCGAGTAGCTCACTCTCAGCCTGGGCGGCCTGGACCGTCCGGACGTAACGCTGCTCGCCCACGAACTCGTCTGCTACCAGCCTGAACATCCCTTTCATCTCGACCGGTACTCCCGGCAGAACGAAGGTATTGCCGATGATACAACCGGGAGCGACACCTTCGGGATTCCGGATCATCTCGGCTGTTTTTGGAATGTGCGTGGTTTCGGGGGCCAGATCCGCGGCTTCGTATCTGGTTTCGGTCTCCAGCCACTCACGGGCCTCCTCGTCAGGCGCGAGCTCGGTCCCGAAGGCTGCGGCAACCCCCTCCATGGTCACGTCGTCGTGTGTCGGCCCGAGTCCACCGGTCACAATGACTGCGTCGTACTCCGCCTGGTACTCGTTTACAACCCGAGCAATATCCCCGACCCGATCCGGTACTGTGGTTACCCGTTCGACTGTCGCTCCGCTGTCGGCAAGTCGGCGGCTCAACCACACCGCGTTCGTGTTTGTGGTTTCGCCAGCGAGGAGTTCGTCTCCGACAGTCACCAAGGCAACCTGCATACATCTGCTACGGGCGGCATGATTAAATTCCCACCGCCTCGGGGCCGTCTTGGTGCGTTGTCATACTGTTGGTTGTGCGTCTTTCAAGAATTTCGCCACCTGGTGGCGAATAGCGTAGATCAGTTACAGCCAACAGTATCAGACGGGCCAGCCGTCTGTACCTGTGTGGTCCCGGGCTAGTCCCCGCTGTCGTCCTCGAGTTCAAGACCGTACTCCCTGCGCTTGGCGCGGGCGCGTCTGATCTGTCGCCAGTAGTACAGCCCTCCGCCGGTGCCGAGGATCACCGCGATGGCGAGCAGAGATCCGAAGATGTAGAGATCGCGGACGAGATAGTATCGGATCGAGATACTCCCACCGGACTGGTCCTCCCAGACGAGGCGCATACGGTCGTTTTCAACCGTCGAATCGTAGCCCCCCGGGTCGACCTCCGACAGGAGTGGGATCCCCACACGAGTCCCTTTGGGTAAATCTACACGGTGACTTCCCTCGACAAACACCGGTGTCGAGAACTGTTTTCCGTCCCGTGGACCGACGAACCCGACCGTTCCATTCCGCTCTGGGAGGTTGATGACCGTCTTGTCGGACTTGAGGGAGGCGTCCAAACGAGGATGCGTCGCGTTCACGATGGTCCCGTTCAGAAACTGGAAACGCAGCGACCCGATTTCGACACCCTGGTCGCCACGAAACGTGCTCCCTTGGTTGATCGTCAGCGAGGACTGGTTCTCGATACGTATCACCGCGGTGTATTTTCGGGAGCCCGCAGAGAGGTTGTACGTCGCCGTTTCGTTTGTCGTCCAGTCGTACTCGGCATCACCCGTAAGATCGTTTTCCGAGAGATTACCGCCGCCCAAACAACCCGAAAGGAAGACGACGAACAGAACCGAAGCGAGTGCGAGTCTGCGGCGATTCATGGGACGACACAAAGTAACTCCGAGGGGAGGTACTCACCGATACCCGCGAGCAACCCAGGCGGATCCGTGCCCTCCCGACAGACGATACTCTGTTCGAGCAATCCGAGCCGCTCGACGGTGACGATATCGTGTGCGTGGCCGGCCCGATTGACTGTGGCACGCGCCTCCGCTCGTGTCGCACTGTTTATATTTACACGCCCAATTCCCCGAGTCCAGTCGTAGAGTTCGTCGCGCTGGTCGTCGCTGAGTCGGGGTGGATCCTCGTTGACAAACTCCAGAGGCAGGTGTTGGACGAGTCCGAACCGCGTTCGGATCTGTGTGCCATCGCCAGGCCCCAGCCCGAGCTGGCCTGTCCCGATCCGAATCCGCTGGCCAGCGTCCAGAACGAAGCCATCGCTGTCCCACGATTCGAGGGTCCCGACACACGTTTCACCTGCCCTCAGGTGAGGGGTGATCTCGCCCCAGGTCTCGCGCAGGAGATTTCGTGCCACCGTCGCGTCGGTCCCGTCGATTGTCACAGTGGGAAACCCGTCCTCGCGGAGTCCAATATCCGTAGAGACGGGGAGTTCGCCAAGGTCGTTTGCGACGAGTGACGCAAGCGAGTCCAGTGCCCGCTCGCGGGCCTGCCCCTCGACGTAACATTTCGTTGCGAGAACGACCATTGGGACGTTACTGCGCCTCGAGTTCAGTGTTGTCGACGTTGAGTTCGCCTCGCAGTTCGTCGATACGGGCTTCCATCGCATCGATGAGCCGGGTGTTTTCCATCGCATCTAGGGATGATCCACAGTCCGGACACTCGAATCCAAACTCCATGGCCTCGCCGAACTCGAAGCGGACCCCACAGACCTCACAGAGGTAAAATTCGTTTGCGAGTTCGTATTCGCGGCGCTGCTCGATACCGTCGAGAAGCCGGTGCATTTCCTCCTCGAGTTGCTCAGGTATCTTGTTGTATTCGAAGGTCCAGAGATACGTCAGCCAACCCGAGTCCTCGTCGCGCAACCGTCGGTAGCTGGCAAGGTCGTTCTCGTAGAGAATAAAGAGTGCCCGACGGACGTCGTTCAGTTCGAGCCCCAGTTCTTCGGCGAGTTCCTCGTCAGTGACCTCGCCGTCCGGCGGTGCGGCCGCAACAGGCATCCCCTTTGGCCCCACGAGTTCGTGTAGGTATTTTTGTATCACCGGATCTTCTAGGAGTTCCTCAAAAGCCATTATCGGAATGACAGGGGAGTCACGAGTTTAAAACCATCGGGTCGGCGGCGTCGGCGGTCCGTGAGACGCCCACACGTGTATCAGTCCCGTTGCTCGACGCGTTTGCCGACGGCCTGCGGGACGACCTCGTGATCTGCATCCTCCCACTCGCGGTCCAGTTGTGTCCCCTGAAACAGGCGGTCGAGAAAGACGGCGAGGGAGGCCACCTCCGAGTGGGGTTGGTTCGTCACGGCCACGTTCCATGTCGACCGCTCGTAGATCTCGAAGGGAACCTTCCCGGCGCCCACGACGACCAGTAACGGGGTTCCGACGTCGAACCGATCACGGATCTCCTGTTCGACAGCCTGGATCTCCAGCCCGTACATCGTCAGGTGGACGATCCCACCCTCCCAGTCCTCGAGGAACTTCTCGCCATCGTCTGTTCCTTCCACAGCGAACGGCCCCCCGAACCGGTCCGTGATGTCTTCGATCGCACCACGCCGGCTGACACCCTGGCCGGACAGAACGATGCGGTCCGCCCCGAGCGCGCGTGCAGTCAGACCGACGTGTGTCGTCATCCGTTCGTCCCGGCCGGGCCGGTGGCCCAGGCGCAACACGGTAACATCCGGCGTTCCACGCATATCCCCTCGTGGGCGGTGGGCTTCCTTCGACCTTTCGAAACAGCCACCGTGGGTCTTCAGCCGCCACCTGG
>JAQCMX010000069.1 GCA_028274885.1 Haloarculaceae archaeon | reverse complement strand
AACTATATCTGCTCCAACATTTTCACGCCCGGTGGCACCGCAGTAAATCAGGTGTGACTGTTTCTATGATACGCTGCCTCTCAGTAGTGGCGAAAGAGGAGCTGTCGCACGTCGTCTTTGGTCCGTGCCGGTTCCGTGGTGCCGTCGGGCAGTTCGACCTCGTAGGGGATGTCGCCGTCGCTTTCGTGCCACCTGTCGTCGTGGTCGCGGAGCAGTTTGTTGACGGAATCAAACGGGTCGGTTGTCTCTGTTTCATCCTCGGAGGCTGTCTCCTCCGGGCTGTCCGCCTGGCTGTCGTCTGTCCGGTCAGAATCCGTCGCTTCGAGTTTCGCGGCAAACTCCTCCGGCCCGAGTATCGAAAGCAATTTGCCACGCATCTTGTCGGCGTCGATGCCGCTTCCCGGCACCTCGGGAACCTCCCCCGCCACCCGCTGGAGCGCCGGATACTCGGCCGTGGCGATGCGTTCGTACGACCCCTTTTCGTCCTCTGAGTTCGGTGGTGTGTACGTATCGAGGAGATACTCGATCACGTCTTTGATCCGTACGTGTCCGTAGGAGTCGATAAACGCCTCCTCGAGGTCTGCGCGTATCTTCTCGATCTGTCGCTGCTGGTCGTCGGTGATTGTGATCTCCGGCATCGTGTGCCCAGACGGACGCGGCGGATATAAACCGATTTCCCGCAAATGACCACACACATTGATTATACCACCCAGCGTAACGGTGTGTATGGACTGTCCCCGGTGTGGTGGGCGTCTCGTGACGTTCACGATCGAAGCGTCAGATCAATCGGCCTCTGTATGCGAGTCCTGCGGGTTTGCCGACGTTTCCGCAACTCACCGGACCGATCACGAAGATGTCGACTCCTGGGATCAGGCAATCGATCGGTTCGGTGAGACGAACTTCTCACCGGCGACTGCCTCGCAAACCGATCGGACTGAGGTGGTGTCAGCACCGCCCGCGGAGTCGGACCAGACGACCGACCTCGATCAGCTAGTGGGGTCGGTCTCTGTCGCGGTCTCTCTTCGCAAGGACACCGAGGACGAAACTGGCTAGCCCCGCGAGCGCGTCTCAGTTTTCGGCCTCCGCCTCGGCCTCGGCCTCGGCGTCGGTTTCCCTTTCACCTTCGCCGCGTCCCCCTGACCCCGTCTGTGCCCCACGTTGCTCCTCGGAACGGGCGGCGACCAGTGCGCCCTGTGCGACACTGTACATCGGATTATCGGCACTTGTGACATCGCTGATCGAGAAAGGGATCGAGGCCCCCTCAAGTCGTTCCTGAAACAGCGCTTCGAACCCATCCGGCGTCGACGTGCCGCCCGTGACGACGACAGGTACGTCGAGTTCTTCCTCTATGTCCTCGTCGTCGACCTCCGAAATGATCTTTTCGATGACGTAGTCCAGCAGATTGTCGTAGTAGATACTGAGTGCGCCCTCGATCCCTCCGACGTCCGTCTCGAAATCGAGCGTGAAGTCGTCCTCTTTGACCGACGTGACCTTGTCGACCGGGTTGCCGGTCGCCTGGGCGGTTTTCTCGTCGATCCAGTCGCCGCCGCGGGCGATGGAGAACTTCATAACGGGCACCGCGTAGTATGCCAGACAGATGTTGGTCATACCGGCACCGAAACTGACCCCGAGTCCGGTGAATTCCCTGTCTGCAAGCTCAGAGTAGATGACCGACATCCCCTCGTTGATCGGCTCGGGGTTGTACCCCATGTCACCGAGGATCGATTCGATTGTCTTCTGATGGTACAGTGTCGACATGTCGTCGTCGATCGGGTCTGCCGGGACGGAAAAGAAAAGCAGTTCATCCTTGCGCTGTGGTTCGCCGACCACCTGTTCGGTGATGAGTTTGATCATCGGGAGCGCCGACTTCTCGTCGCTCGAGAGGATCCCCGCCTGCATCGGGCGGCGCGTCTCCTCGTTGAAGATGTTCGCAAAGTTCAGCGCGTCCTCACCGACGATGTACACCTCGTCGCCCTTCCGAATGTGGAGCACGTCGCTCCGTGAGAGCATCTGGTCTGCCATATCACTGTAATCTATCTCGACAAACGAATTGCGCTGCTGTACAAAGACTGTCTCGTTTCTTTCCTGTTTGGCCGACAGAATGTTCATCGTGCCAACATCAAGTCCTTTTGGCATAGTCACCGTTCGCACATCAATAAGAAAAACTTACCTGAAAGTGACCTTTATTTGATACAATATGGCAGTCTCATCACGACAGCTCAGCCAAAGAGCTTCTGACGGATCCACTCGATGAGTCCGCGGTCGGTGTCGACACCGGTTTCGAGCTCCTCATCCTGTTCCTGTTCCTCTCGGAACCGGGTGAGTTTGTCGACCTGGTCGTCGGAACTTTCTGTCCGGTCGGTCCTTTGTTCCCCCCCTTGCATCCGCCGGAGGTCCGCCACCGCGTTATCGACATCGTCGGCCTGGGAGCGTCGCTCCCTCACAAACTCGCTACTTGCATCCTCGGGATCAATCTCCGTATCGGGCATATTCAGTTTGAGTCGCTCCGTTTGTGCCTCCTGTTCGACCCCACCCCAGGTGAGTGTCGAATCCGACATCGCCTCCTCGATGTCGGCCTCGACCTGTTCGTCGGTGACAGCTTCTGTGCCTTCCCCCGCACTCGAGGCGGTGTCGGTGCTGTCGCCCGTCTCACCCGGGGCGACCCGGTCGACGTACTGTGCGACCAGTGCTGATCCCGTCGACGCTGCGAGAACGATCAACCCGGCGGCGTAGGTACTGATCACACTAACGTCGTTTCCGTCAGTCCACTCGAACGGGTACACCAGTGTGAGCCAGACAATTGCCAGCACACAGATCACGGAGCCAGCCAAACTCGCAGCCATCGTCCGGATCCCTACCGGTAACAGTACCGCAACACTCATCGCAACTGCGGGTAAGGCAAGCATTGCTGCGACGAGTGCCACCTCGCGGAATCGCCAGAAGAGATCAGCCCCTTCGGAGTACGTGCCGCTATACAGGAACAGTATCAGGCCGACCACACCCAGCGCGATCCCACCAAAAAACAGCCCGAACCCGGCATAAACGTCCCGCTGGCTGTCGGGTTCGCCGATGTACCGCCGGTAGATCGAAAACAGGGAGCTTTCCTGTTTGGCCCTGTCGTCCTCGGTCTTAGCGCCGCTTTTCCCGCCCGATGTCTCAGTCGTCATATCACGTACATGGCTGCCAACCATTATCATTATTTGGTCGTGACTGCCGTCTGGCTGTGGCTGTCGACCGGATACCGTCTCGCGGGTGGGCCTCGCGTGCGAGACAGTGTTTGCCCGTAGACGGGCAGCCAGTCTTGGACGGCGACGACGATCAGTTCGCGACGCGCAGTGGCAGACTCGTCTCAAAACCCCGGACAGGGAGTCGAAACGTATATGAGTCTCAGTTGATAATCCCGGTGTGTGTCCGGGCTGGGGTAGTGGTATCCTTTGGCCTTGTGGTGGCCAAGACGTGGGTTCAATTCCCGCGCCCGGACTGTTCTACCGTACATGGGTCGGGGGAACTACCCGCTTGAGGAGCTGCCGCGCCACGCGATGTACACCTCGAGTAGAAGGTCCAAACCGATCTCACCGTCCTGCCAGTCCCCGACCGCATCGTGGAAGCCTCCCCTGTCGACAGTCCCCTCATCGTTCGTGTAGCTGTGGATAGATGGACTGTCGATGGTGTTTCCGTACCCCTCCAGCCCGTAGCCACCGGCGCCGTACCCACTTCCGGTCGACCCGGCGTGTTGGTCTGTGCTGTGGATCTGTTCGGTGCTGGCGTTTGCGGTCCCGACTGAAGCCCCGGCAGCCAGTACAACGAAGCCCCGGCGGGTGAGACCGGGGGTCATTGGTCCCCACGCGAATCCGTGCTGGCAACGGGGCCCGATTCGATGTCGAGTCGATCCTCGATCGCAGCCAGGCGGTCCTGCAACTGCTCTCTCTGTTCGCGCAGGCGTGCTGTCTCGGCCTCGAGTTCGTCGATGCGGTCGGCCTGCTGCTCGATCCGTTCGTCTTTCGCCGTGATCTCCTCCCGTGTGTCGTCGAGTTCCGCCGAGAGCCCCTGGATCGCCGCGAGTGCGACACCGTCGGCGTC
>JAQCMX010000049.1 GCA_028274885.1 Haloarculaceae archaeon | reverse complement strand
TCGGGAACGGTCAGGGAGTGTTACGCCGCCGGGTCCGTCGACGGGAGCGGCGCAATCGTCGGGTCGGGTGCGGACGACGCGACTGTCGAGGACTCCTACTGGAACAGCGACACGATAGAGTTCTCCGCAGGCGCGACGCCTGGAGAGGGTCGGACGGAATCGGAGATGACGGGTGAGGCCGCCAGCAACGGGATGACGAACTTGGACTTCGAAGCGACCTGGCGGACGGTCACCGACCCGGACGGCTTCCCCCAGTTGCAGTGGGTTCCCACAGAACCGGAGACAGCAGACGGGGACGGCGGAGACGGATCGGATGACACAACAGGAAGCGATGGAGACGGATCGGATGGCACAACAGGAGAAGACAACACTAATTCCGCAGGTGACTCGGACAGCACTGGGGGTACAGCTGACGATTCCAGTGACGACTCTGGCCCCGGATTCGGCGTCGGCGCCGCACTTGCGGGTATGACCGGCGCAGGCTATCTACTGAAACACCGTCTTCGTGGAACAGACGAGAGGTGACGCCCCCAGCTTGCACCATCCCGCACCGGATCCTGTTTTAATCAGTTGCCCGGTGTGGGTCATAGCGAACACTACTCTGCGAGAGCGGCTTCAATCTCCCCACGGCGTCCGTCCAAAAGCCGAAACGACTCCCCCCGGCGCTGTTCGAGCCACCCCAGGAGACGCGCTGCCCAGCGCAGTTTCCGGCGTTTCTCGTCGCTGACCCCAGGGTCATCGAAGTCCCAGCCCGGAAAGACAAGACGGCCTGCACCCATCGCATCCGCAAAAAAAGCGGCCCTGTCCCCGTCTGTGAACCCACCGAAGTTTTCGACACGCTGTGAGGGTGCCGCCTGTGTCGTCGGGACCACAGCGGTCGGTTTCATCCGGGGAACGTACCTCTCGAGTGCCTCGAGGTTGTCCCCGTGGCCGTGGACCACGACAGGAACACCCCCGTGGGTCATATCACACACCAGCGCCGGTCGGGTATCCAGATCGGTCACGACACAGTCAACCTCGATGTCACGGGCACTCAGACTGGCGCTCGCACCAGCAGTTCCCACGACGATCGGGGCATCGCGTACCGTCTCGATATCGGTTGCCAGTGAGGGGCCGTCACCCACGATTGCCACTGACCTGTCTTTCCAATCAAACCGCTCGGTGTCGAACAGTTCCTCGTCTGCGAGCAACTCGGCCAGGCGGTCCCGAGCCGCCCGGTCGGCGTCCCGGCCGTACCCAAAATCGGCGAGGATCGAGCCGTACACGGGTTCCCAGTCCTCGAAGTTCATCAGAGCTTGCCTCCCGGGTCGAACACGCATCCCTGTCCGAGGGTGGTTCCATATAAATCGGGTGGAGCCGAAATGGCACACTGCACTTCCCCTGCCCAGGTGCCATTTCGGCCTTCGTGGGCCACTTTAGCTGCATCCGGTATAAGTTTTCTCACCACGTCCCCTCCAGGACCGTTCTGACTGCCTCGGCAAGTTCAGCTGTATCGAGCGACTGAGCGAACACAAGTAGTGTCGATTCGAGACCCCCGACAAGCAGACACGACTCCCCGCTTGCAAGCAGTACATCGCTGTCGTTTGCACGCTCCCGGAGCGGCTTTACTCCCCCGGCCGGGAGATTCCGCAGTTCGACCGTTCGTGCACAATGGGCTTTCGGCTCGACAGACTGGTGCTCTCTCGCAGGCGACGGTCCGCCGGACTCGATGCGTTGTACGTGACGTCGCAGTTCGTTGCCCGTGGACGCGTCCAGAGCTTCGACCTCGACTCCAGTCGGGGTTCGTATCACACTACGGTTGCGCGAAAACGCATCGCCGACTAGTGCTGCGTCCCTGGTTTCGGCGACGTCGTGGGTCCGAATGACGTCGGCCCCGCGCTCGACGGCCATCGATGTCGCGGCGAGTGACACCGGCAGCGCCTCCTCCGTGCTCCGGCCGGCGATCTCCCGCAGGAAGTTTTTGCGGTTGATCGAAACCAACATCGGGTGGCCGATGGCACGAAACTCCTCCAGTCGCTGGAAGGTCTCGCGGTCGACGTCCGTCGTCTTGTCTTCACTCCAGCCCCCGAACGCGGGGTCGATTATGGTCTTTTCCGTGAGACCGTTTTGAAACAGCGCGTCGTGAATCTCGTCGACGTCTTCGATCGCCCCCGGGTGCTCGAGGTCGGGCGGGCTAGCCATCTTCCCGACCGCCACGTCGTACTCGCGACACACCTCCGGCATTTCGGGATCAGCAAACCCACAGATGTCGTTGACCATGTCGAATCCCCGGGAAAGGGCTGTGTCAGCGACCTCGTGATACCGGGTCTCGATAGAGAACACCGCATCACCACTCGTGCTTGCCATCGCCTCGACTGCTGTGTCGAGCCGTTGGAGTTCCTCCTCTGCCGAGAGCACGTCGAATCGCTTGTTCGCGGATTCGAGACCGATGTCGACGATGTCCGCGCCCTGATCGATGAGGTCACGATCGACGTACGTCGCCGCCTCGCCTGGATCGTCAAACACCGATGGGTCGTACGGGGACTCCCGACTCACGTTGAGCACGCCCATGATCCGTGGCGGACACCCATCGCCGATCGACAACCCTGCTGCCTCCACTGTACGCATACGACTGCCTTGGCCAGCAAGGGGTTAAGTTCCTCGTTCGCGGGCTCTCAGCTCACCCGCAACACCGATCGGTCCGTGGCCGTCCGTTTTTACAACTAGCCCACATAAAACGACCAAATGGGTACGGACGACCCACAGTTCGGTGGGACACTGTCAGTTGCGGTCGTCGACGCTGACACACCCGGTAACATCGGGACGATCGCCCGGGCGATGAAAAACTTCGACGTGTCGGAACTGTTGCTCGTCGATCCACCGCCTCTCGACCCCGATGGCGAAGCATACGGGTTCGCAGGGCAGGCCCGCGAGGACATCCTTCCCGGCGCGAGTGAACTGTCCTTCGAGGAACTGACCACCGAGTACCACACGATCGCCACGACGGCAACAACCAACGAGGATTCGACGAGTCACGTCCGGTACCCCGGGATGACCCCCGATGAACTCCCTGGTCATCTCGATGGTCTCTCCGCGGACGTTGCTGTCGTTTTCGGGCGAGAACGGGTCGGGTTGCACAACGACGAACTCGCATCCTGTGATGTCATCTGTTCGATCCCTGCCAGTGGCTCCTACCCCGTTTTGAACCTGGGACAGGCAGCGACGATCGTCCTCTACGAACTCCGGTCGGTTGCAGTGACCCGAACCCAGCATCCGGAGACACTCCACGAACGTGCAACTGAAGCAGAAATTGATCGCCTCTACGACCAGTTCGACCAGTTTCTCGATGCGGTCGGTCATCCAGAACCCAAGCGGAAAAAGAGTGCCAGACTCTTCCGGCGTCTGGTCGGGCGTGCACACCCCACACCACGGGAGGCCAGAACCCTCCAGGGGATCCTCCGGAGAGGGACCGTACGATCGGAGGACGAATAGTATCCGGCCGTCCCCGTCTGGGTACTGTCAGATATTACGCGTGTCGTCGATGTGGACTTCGGAGTCGAATTTGATTTCGAACTCGGTGAGTAGTATCTTTCCACCCCGGTTTTTTGGGATCGTGAGCTTGTATTCCATCCCGTTCTTTTTCGCCTCCAGTTCGAGTCGCGCGACCATATCGCTGATCGTCAGGGTGACATCACGAAGCGGCGGGCTGTCCTCGTGGCTGATACAGTGCAAAAACCCGATCCCACCTGTCTCGAGCAGTTTGGATTTGAACTTGTTGATCAGTTCACCGTACGCGTCCCTATCTTCTCTCTGCTCGAGGGGGTTGACGGGATCGAGCACGATGTTCATCTGTCGATCGACATCGTCGATAGTTTCGTACACGCTGTCGAGAGTATCGTCCGTGTCGGTGAGAGACATCGAGTTCTGTCTGGTTCCGGTTATTTCCTTTATCAGTTCCTTGTCCATGTGCTGGTTTCCCAGCACATCCTTCACCGAGACGTTATCATCGATCCCGTGTAAGCGATCTCTAACGGCTGTCGCGTCTCTGAGGGTGGTTATATACACCGTCGGTCGCTCTTTGATAACCTTGTGGAAGATGTGCTCACTCTGTGTCGCTGGTCCGGCGACGATCGATACCAGACTCCCTTCCTGAATTCCACCGGACAACTCTCTGTCGAGCCCCCGAATCCCGGTTGATAATTTTTCCGTCATTGCTCCCCCGTTGTGACAGGTTCCCTCATAGACTTACACCGGTGACGCGCCGATGACAGAGCGGATTCTTTTGTTCACTAGATTATATCGGGCAAATAAACTTTCGGACGAGGCGGTCCACAGAGTTCACTTCCAGATTGCCCCGTGCCGAGTACACCACAGACCCGTGACTACGTTACCTCCTGAATCTCCTCGCGGAGAACCTCGCTGACGGTGTCACCGTTGGCCTGTCCCCGGAGAACACCCATACACTCACCCATCAGTGCCGAGAATGCGCCCATGCCTTCCGTTTCAATCTGGTCGCGGTTTCGCTCGACGACCTCCCGAACTGCCTCGCGGACTTCGTCCGCACCAATCCCACCGAGCCCCTCATCCGCAACCGCCTGCGCTGCGGACAGTGCGGGGTCGCTCGCGAGCGTTCGGAGCAGATCGTCCAGGGCCTCTCGGGGTATCTCGTCCGTCTCGACCAACTCGAGCGCGGCGGAAAGGTGCGTATCGGTCAGGTTCTCGATAGCCACGCCGTCGCGGCGCAGTTCTGTGAGGCGGGATTCGAGGGTTCCAGCGGCGAGTGTCGGATCGACGCCAGTCTCGACGACTGCCTCGAACAGCGGCATCCGATCGCCGTAGGCCACCTGTCGGGCCAGTCCCTCGCCGAGCCCGTACTCTTTTTGATACCGACGTACCTTCTCTGTGAGTAACTCCGGCGTTTCGACCTCGGTTGGGTCGGGTTCGACGGGTGACACGTCGGTCTCCGGGTACATCCGTGCTGCGCCGGGAAGGGGGCGGAGATAGCGGGTGGTCCCGTCCTCGTTTGCGTCCCGCGTTTCCTCCGGAACCCCCTCGATCGCATCGCGTGCTCGCTGCACAACTGCGTCGATTGCAAGTTCGGCGGTGTCGGGGTCGTCGGCCACGAGCACAACAGCGTCTTGCTCGCCGGCGCCTACGGCCTCCCGCAGCGACTCGACCTCGCCGTCTGTCACACCGTAGGCAGGGAGTTCGTCAGTGTGGAAAACACCCCCGGCACCGTGTCGTTTCGCGTGGTCTGCAAGTTCGGTACCGAGTCGACGGTCCGGAAGGATCTCTGTGCCGACGACCCCGTCGAACCCGTAGAGTGGAACCGCCATCACACGGCCCTGGTTCGAGAGTGCGTCGGCGATCACCGTGCAGTCGGTCGCCTCGAAAACGTCCGAAACGTCTCCGGGCGCCCCGACGCTTGTATCACGATCTGCGAGACTGTCGGCAATTTCGAGTAGTTCGGCCTGTCTGCGGACCTCGTTTCGGACAATGTCCTCGATATCTTCGAGGCTCTGGACCCCCTTGATCTCGACCCGGGCGCCGTTTGCTATGGAGACGTTCACGTCCTGTCTGATCGTCCCGAGACCGCGCTTTACCTTCCCGGTCGAACGAAGCAACATCCCGATGCGCTGTGCTGCCTCCCTGGCCTGCTCGGGTGAGTTGATGTCCGGTTTCGTTCCGATCTCGACGAGTGGAATTCCCAGCCGATCGAGGCTGTACTGGACGCCTGTGGCAGTTTCCGCCACACGCTTTGCACTCTCCTCTTCGAGCATCAGATCCTCGACGCGGACCTGCCCCTCCTCGGTTTCGATAGCACCGTCGCCGGCAACGAGCATCGTTCGCTGGAACCCCGTCGTGTTCGATCCGTCGACGACGATCTTGCGCATCACGTGGGACTGGTCGACCGGAGTCATATCCAGAAGCTGGGCGATTTCGAGCGTCGTCCGAAGGGCCTCACGATCGACCCGGGCGGGCGGTTCGTCGTCCTCCTCGACCAGACAGGTAGAATCGTAGGCCAAATATTCGAACTCACGATCGACCAGACTCTCCTCGAGTGCTGCCTGATCCAGTTCGCCCAGCTCACTCTTGGTTGGATGGAGGTAACGCGTGAACGTTCGCGTTGCCTCGTCCGGTTCTCGCAGCGTCGTCGGGCAGTCACAGAACAGCTTCGTTTCGGTATCGAGTTGCTGGTGGATCTCAAGCCCGGCTACGAGACCTAGCTCGTCGACATCGTACTCGCTCATTACAACGGTGTAGGAACGCCAAGGGGCAAAAAACGCACTATCGCCGCATGCCCGCCGGAACCGGACGTGGTTTCTCATACAGGAAATAATCACGCACGATCGTATCACACAGTCTCGTCGAGTCCTGGCTACCCCTTTTCACCCGGGCCGCCGTCTCGGGGTGGTCCGGATCGAACAGTCCCGCGGAACGGCGACACGGGGGGTATGACACTCGAGGCGTAGTGACGGCGAAAGTGAAAAACTCCTGAAGACCGTTTATCGAACGGATGGGTGAACTCGTCCAACCGGAGCTGCCACGGGAGCGGCTTCGTGAAGCAGGCTGGGAATCAGTCGACAGCAGTGTCGAGACGCTGTTCGAGTTACCCATGCTGACCGTCGAGGGTGCAACCGAACGGTTCGAGGACGAAAAGACCCGTCGCGCGCTCAGCGAATCCACGGGCTACGAGATCGATCAGCCGGTCAGGTTCTTCGCAGCAACCAGGCTCGGGTTCGACCCACCCCTCCCACCCGGCACGACACCGACAATGTTTGCCCCGACACTACGGACGGCGGTCAGACGTCAGTTTGCGCAGCGGTTACGTGACAGGGGGCTCACAGACGTTGAACGCGCTCGGTCGGAACGGTTTCGCGTCCGCAGTGGCATCCGTGCACGGATGACGAAGTTCACTGGCACCGACAAACTCGGTGGCGGTACGTCGGTACCGTTTGGGTGCTGGGTCGCTGTCTGGACCCACTCCGGGCAGGTAACGATCGTAAGCGGCGGGTACCCCGCACGCTCGCTCGCCAAACAGTTCGACATCGAACACGACGCCTCCCTCTTTCGTTCGCCCGCGGAGTATCGGGAGGAGTTTCTTTCACTGCTCGAGTTGGTCGAATAGCCCCGTCCCGTACCGGCCACAATCACAAGATACAGGTCATGTGATACCGAATCGTCCAGAGAATGCTGGCTCGGGTCCGACAGATTATCCGTGGCACCTACGAGCGACTGCTCGAATCCGAGCTTTCGGATCCGCCTGCTCACGTTGCGGTGATCCAGGATGGAAACCGGAGGTATGCCAGCAAGCGTGGTGGGGAACCGACGGACGGACACCGTGCTGGGGCCGAAACGACCGAGCAGTTGCTCGAGTGGTCTGACGAACTCGGTATCGAGGAGGTGACCCTGTATGCGTTTTCCACGGAGAACTTCGCCCGACCGGACGGGGAACGTGAGGAGCTGTTTGATCTTATCAGCAAAAAACTCCGTGAGTTTGCCGACGCCGATCGCGTACACCGGAGTGGCGTGCACATCAGGGCGCTTGGCGATATCGACCGTCTTCCCGAACGCGTCACCGAGGCTGTCGACTATGCGGAGTCACGTACCGCCGACTACGACAGTCTGTATCTGAACGTTGCACTGGCCTACGGCGGACGAGCGGAACTCCTCGGGGCTGCCCGTGATGTGGCACGTCGTGTTGCCGCCGGGGACATCGAACCCGGCGACGTGGCTGTCTCGACCATCGAGTCCGAACTTTACGACGGGCCCACCCGGGATGTCGACCTGATCATCCGGACCGGCGGTGACAAACGCACGTCGAATTTCCTCCCCTGGCAGGCAAACGGAAACGAGGCTGCGGTGTACTTTTGTACCCCGTACTGGCCGGAGTTTCGGCGGATCGATTTCCTGCGTGGCATCCGAACGTATCAGAATCGCGAGCAATCATGGCGACAGACCCGTGCACGACGGGCGCGGGCACTCGTGACCGCCCTCGGAACATCGACGGTTCCTGACGCGCGCCGGACACTCGACCGACTCCGTAGCGCCCTCCCCAGCAGCGAACGGACAGTGGAGGGCAACGGCGTGGCCGAGAGCGAACCGGAGATGTCGGACTAACCGAGGACAGGACCTCCGATGTCGGTTCACTCCCCGAACCGTCGCTGTCGCTCCTGAAAGTCCCGTAGCGCGCGCAGATAGTCACGCCGACGGAAGTTTCGCCAGTTCACGTCCGTAAAGTGGAGTTCGGAGTAGACCGACTGCCAGATCATGAAGTCGCTCAGGCGTTCGGCACCGGTCTTGACAACGAGATCGGGAGCCGACGGAAAAACGAGTCTGCGCTCTATGTCGTCGCCGGTGAGAGCGTCTGGCTCGAGGGCTCCCGCTTCGACCTCCCGTGCGATGCCCTGGACGGCCGTCGCGAACTCGTGTTTGCCGCCGAGACCGATGCTCACCTGGACTGGGGCGTCAGCGCGAGCCTCGTCGTCGGGTGTCCGGACCGCAATCCGCTGTGAGGACTCCATCGACTTCAGCTCCCGTCGGAGCGTCGGGATCACCCCTTCGTCGAGGACGCTGACATAGACGACTACCTGGTCGGCCCCGAAGGCGAATGTCCACCCGAGAAACTGAGCCATCGTTTCGTACGCCCCATCCTCGAGCAAGTCCCGCTCTGTGAGAACGAGCGCGACTGTCTCCGGCGGCGCGGTATCGACCACTCTGATCCGCATCGCGAGGTACTGGTCGTACAGACCCACGCATTCGCGTTGTCTCTGTGTGGTCAAAACGACACCGGTCGTTGCTTCACCGCTCTGTCCGTCGCCGTCCTGTGAGCCGGAGGGTTCGATAACAAGTTCGGAAATGGTAAGTATTACTCGGGAATATCGCAGGTAGTGACCTCGACAGTCCGGCGTGCCACAGCGTTGGCTCTCGTCGGTACAGTAGCGCTTGTCGTTCCTCTCGTCGGGCAGGTCGACGAGCCCGCGGTCGCGACACTCTCGTCTATCGTCCCGTTCGTTCTGATCACAGCGGTTGCGTTGACAGCCAAATCCGAAAGTATCGTCTTCCGACTGTTCGCCCGTCCCGGTGACCGCAGGGACGGGCGACTCTACAGTCTGGCCGGGTTTGCACTCGCCGCTGCGGGTGTCGCCGTCCTGACCGTCGAATTTGGGATGCCGGACTACGTCTACGTCGCCACGCTGTTTGTCATACTGTATGGCAATCTCGGAGGCCAGATTGTCCGCCTGTGGACACACAAACCGGTTACCGCAACGGCCGGCTTTGTCACCGCGGGATTTCTCTCGGCGTTTGCTGCCCAGCTGTTCACACTCGGGTTGACTGACACAGCCGTGGGGTGGCAGACCGGAATGTTTCTGGCTGCATCCGGTGGGTTGCTCGCGGCTTTGCTCCGGCAGTCGCTGTTCAAACGGGATGACGCGTTGGTTCTTGTCTCCGTCGCAGTATCGCTGTGGCTGCTTTCGGATCTCTCTGTAAAGATCTCTACGACCCGAATTGCCGTCGCACTCGTGGTGACTGCAGTGCTTGGATACGCCTCGTTCACACTCGAAACTGCCTCACTGCCCGGCATGCTCACGGGAATTTTGCTTGGTCTACTGACGATAGTTCTCGGGGACTACGGCTGGTTTGCGATGTTGATTGCCTTCTTTGGAATCGGTGGTCTCGCCTCGAAGTTCCGTTACGACCAGAAACGCAGGCGCGGCATCGCGGAGGGAAACGAGGGCGCCAGGGGAACCGGGAACGTGCTCGCGAATTCGCTCGTTGCGCTGATCGCAGTCGTCGCGGCTGCGGGGAGCCCCGATCTTGGCATCTCGGAAACCGTATTTTTCTATGCCTTTGCCGGCGCAGTCGCGGCGGCGCTCGCGGATACACTGTCCAGTGAGATCGGTGGACTCTACGACGACCCCCGGCTTCTGACAACTTTCGAGCGGGTCGAACCAGGAACGGACGGCGCAGTGACCTGGCAGGGGGAGCTAATGGGGATTGCCGGAGCCACCACGATCGCAGCGATCGGATACGGTGCCTTCACAGGCATCGACCTCGCCGGTGCGGCGGCCATCCTGATCGCGGGGGTCGTCGGCATGACTGTCGACAGTCTGCTTGGGGCCACTATCGAGGGCTGGCTCTGTGGCAACAAGGGTGTGAACTTCCTGGCGACGTTCGTAGCCGCGATGACCGGCGGAGTGCTCGCGCTCGAACTGGGGCTTTCGGTATGATCGAGATCCGGCAGGGCCCACCGACACAGCGAGCGCCGATCCAGGCGATCCAGGCGGCGACACTTGCCGAGCCCTGCCCCGAACTGCTCGAGACAGCAATGCACGGCTCTCTCCCGCTGTTCGTGGCAGTCGGCGACCGTCCGGTCGGCTACACGTTTCTCGTGCTCGGAACCGACGATACCGGGTATATGCCGGAACTGGCCGTACGGCCGGAGAAACAGGGCGAGGGGATCGGTTCCCGACTCCTCTCCACGGCGGTACAGTTTCTCGAACGGAACGACTACGACCA
>JAQCMX010000047.1 GCA_028274885.1 Haloarculaceae archaeon | reverse complement strand
TCCTCGCAACTGCCGGCAGTTGCTTCGGATTAAGGTCTTTAACCCACGTCGCAACTGTACCCGTCGATACGGTGGCTTGTGTAATAAGCGTGCGGCCTTCACCCTCGGGGTCAAGCCCCGAGGCACTCGGCCTGCTCCGCCTGTAGAATCCAGGAGAGTTCTGGCCCGGGAGAGGCTGTCACACAGGTAGTTGGGGGGTCGCTGATCGCTCCGCTGGTGAACCGACCGGTACCCGGGTTACGGGTTGTACAGCGTTACACCCTCGAATTCGAACCGAGCACCGGACGACGCAGACTCGGTGACAGTTGCAGACCAGTCGTGGGCGCGGGCCACCTCGTGAACGATTGAGAGACCGAGTCCGGTTCCGTCCTGATCGGTACTGAACCCCTCGTCGAAGATCCGCTCGCGGGTATCGTGTGGGATGCCGGGACCGTCGTCGGCCACGTAGACTGTGGCGGTTCCAGCCGTTGAATCGAGGTCTGTGAGCCCAGCCTCGACGGCAACCCCGGGACCGGCGTGTTCGACCGCATTCCGGAACAGATTTTCGAGCAGGCGCAACAATCGTCCCCGGTCAGCCAGGATTCGTTGCTCGCCCGCGACGCTGAGACTTGCGTCGTCTGTCTGGACGTGTGACCACGCGTCCCTCGCTACGTCCGCAAGTGAGACAGGGTTCACGTCGACGTCGTCGTCCCGCTGGCGCGTGAGCGTCAGCACGTCCTCGATAAGATGCTCCATATGTTTCAGCGAGTTGTGAATCTCCTGGAGATGTTCCTCGATCTCTTCGTCGACGTCAGCGACTTCCGGGAGCATCCTCGCGCGACCGAGCGCGACATCGAGCGGGTTCCGAAGGTCGTGAGAGACGAGACTCGCAAACTCCGAGAGTCGCTGTTCGCGCTCTGTCCGCTCTGAGACATCCCGCATCACGACGACCGATCGCTCTCGACTGTCTGCCACAGGAAGCAACGAAACCTGACACTCGGTCGGGATCCGCTCCCCGTCGTTGGTTTCTAACTCGACCTCGAGCGTGTCTGTCTGTTTTTGCCCATCCGCCAGCAGTTCCGACTCCAGGGATCGGAGTCGCTGCACTGCGGACTCGTCTGTGACCAGTGCCGCCGACTCGCCACGGACATCGGATTGGTCGTAGCCGGTCGTCTGTTCAAATGCGCCGTTGACGTGGACGAAACGGCCGTCGTCGAAGGTACAGACCGGATCTCCGATCGCCTGGAATATGGCCTCGTAGCACGAGTCCTCCCATTGCGTGTGACGGTCGGATTCGTCCTTGGGTGTGCGATCGTCTGTGACGCGGACGATACCGATTTGTTCCACAGACATCTCACCGTCCGTGTCCTGGACGGAGAGGGTGACCGACGTCCGAACCCTGCCCCCAGTTTTTTTCTCGAATTCGAGATCGAGTGTTTTGCGTCTCTCGTCTGACCCTCGTAGTTCCGAAAGGGCAGTTTGGCCTCGTTCACCCCCGTCATCGCGGAGAATAGTAGAGAGGTGGGTGTCGAGCAGTTCCGACCGTTCGTATCCGAGCATCCGGGCGAACGGTTCGGTGAGAAACACGATGCGTGCGCCGGTGTCGAGAACGAAGAGACAGTCCGCCACGCTCTCGACGAGTTCCTCGGCCACGGAGAGACGATCGTACGTTTCGATTTCAGCAGTCACGTCGGAAAAAATCTCGACACGGGCGGCGTCGGGGCTCGCGATTGGATAGCTATGATGACGGTAGTACCGCGTCCCCCCGGCTCTCGGGACCGTGAGGATGCGCCCCCGGCGTGGGCTCTCAGTTTCTGAGAGTTCGAGCATCGGCGCTATCTCGGAGGGCGAGTCTCGAAGCTGTCTGCCGATGTGCTCGTACAAGGATCCGGACTCGGAACCGCTCTCTGGAAAGAGTTGTTCGCATGCGCCAGCAGTCCAGCGGACGGACCCCGTGGAATCGACAAAGAACGCGGCCGTGTCGGTCCCCGCTGCTCTCTCGACAGCCCCGGCGGAACTGCCCCAACGGTACTCTGTTACGGCGGCGATTTTCTCCACGAGAAAGTCGATGTTCGCACCGCCCGCTCGTTGCTCCACGATCGCGTCGACAGCATCGAGTGTCTCCTGTGAGAGATCGACCGGATCTGTCGCAGTATAGAGAACCGTTGGACGGTCGGTCCGCCCGGCCGCGGAGACGGCGGTGGTCGCATCGGTGACGATCAGACAGTCACAGGGAGCCTCGTTTTCGCCGACAGCCACGATCGGAACTGCCAGATCCGCACCGGCTGTCTCGATCGTCTGAGAGGAAAGATCACCCTCAAGGATGCGGACCCTGATAGGCTCGTCCCCGACTCCGCTGACGTACTGATCGACACTATTATCGCTCATATCTATGATGGAATAGGTTCCGAACCGGCCATATCATTAGATGTTTATTTGAACGCGAGCCTGTTAACTGTGGCCCTCGACCCTGTTCCGGCCGTGGCACATTTGACCGTACCCACCTTAGAAACAGATGTATGCGCGGGCTCTGGAGACGTTCGGGTATGGCCCTCGTCGGACTGGTGGTACTGGCGGTGTACACCGGGGCTGGGCTTGGCGGGTTGGTGGTACTGCAGTGGATCGTCGCGGATCCGCCGCCACTGTGGATCGTGCTCGTGACCTTCGCCGTGGGGATCCCCATGGGGGGATATGTCGCCTACAGGTTCGGGACAGCTCGGCTGATTGGACGTCTCGAGGCCAGACGCCTGGCGCGGACTGAAGTTCCCGAACTGCACCGGCGACTTGCGAGGCTGACCGCACGGATGGACGTACGCGAACCCAGGGTCTTAGCGGCCGATCTCACGGCCCCAAACGCACTGTCGATCGGCGGTCCACGCCGCGGCGCCATCGTGTTCGACTACCGACTCCTGAGATCGTTGACTATCGACGAACTCGAGGGCGTACTCGCTCACGAACTCGCACACATGGAGGGCAGAGATACACTCATCAACACGATCGTACTCACCACGATCCGGACGATAGTGGGGATCGTGTTTGTACTTCTGTTTCCGATCGTGCTGTTTCTGGCCGGTATTGATCGGGGGGCAGCCTGGATGGCAGGAACCCCCGGTCGGCGACGGTACGGGCTCACAACCCTGTTTCATCGTGGCCTGACTGCCGTACTCGGGGCCGTTTTGAGCCTCTTTACACTCGCTTTCCTTGCATGGGCTCGCCGTCGCGAGTTTGTCGTTGACAACCGTGCGGCCGAGGTGACAGGCGATCCCGCCTCCCTCGCGCGGGCGTTAGTAAAGATCCATCGAGCCTCGAAGCCTCGCCGGAGGCTGCTGTCGGTCCTGTATATAGAGGACGAGGGCGACAGTCCCGTCAAGCGGTGGTTCTCCTCGCACCCCCCACTCGAGAAACGGATCGAACGACTGCTGGAAAAAGAAGAGCGGAACGCGGCACACCGTCACGTGAGACTGCTCCGGAGATAAAGGGATTTATCCGGGGGGACGCACACGAAGGTATGGAGTGGCTGAGGGGCCTCGTAGGATCCGACCCGACAGGTGGGGTCGGCGTCTATCTCGACGGGCCGAACGTCTTCCGTGACGAGTTCGATGCAGACCTCGATGAGATCAGAGAGATTGGGGAGTCGTACGGCACGGTCTCGGTAGCGCGGGTCTACCTCGATGAACACGCTACGCCGGGACTCGTCCAGGCCGTCGAGGCCCACGGCTTCGAGGTGATAATTACAAGCGGTGACGTGGACGTCCGTCTCGCCACCGACGCGACCGCTGCGGTCCTTGAGGACAGTCTCGAAACAGTTCTGATCGTCTCCCGTGATACCGATTTCAAACCGGTGTTGGAACTTGCAGCCGCGCGAGGGCTAACGACCGTCGCGGTTGCACCCGGGGAACACGGCAGGTCGGACGCACTCAGGAAGGC
>JAQCMX010000046.1 GCA_028274885.1 Haloarculaceae archaeon | reverse complement strand
AGGCGGGCGATCCCCCGTCCCGAATCGTTTGGGTACGCTTTTGCGACCTCCAGTTGAACTTCATTCATTGTAGCCTGCGGTGTATTCACAGTCAGTCATGCCCAGAGATATGCTTTTTGTTACCGGCGGTCGGTCGGGGTGATCGTAAGCATCAGACCGAATTTGCAACTCAGAGTCAGGGGTTGCACACATTGATATAGTCCGCACATCCAAGCCTACCGACGAATAGATGAACTACAACTACAGGATCGGCTGAACCTGTCCGACGACCTCCGCTAGCGATTAGCGTGGACTTCAATTGATTCCGCTCTTCGGGGAACACGGAGCGGTAACTTTTCACCGACGAATGTTCGAGCGCCGCTTGGTACAACGGCTCGAACGCACTCCGCTGAAACTCGGGTCAATCATGCCCTCGAACCGGTCGAGAACGCGAACGAACCTGTCTGCATGGTCGGGGGTGAACCCCGTGGTGTACTGGTTCTCGTATCGCCACAGCCACCGGAACGCGGTTTCGAGTTTGTAGTGGGTGGATTCGAGGGTTGACCGGGCAAGGCCTTCGTGTTTGTCCGGGTTCTTTCCGTAGGTGGCTAGCCACGACAGCAGTTCGTGTTTGAAATCCTCGTAGTCTTCCACCATGTTCAGCCCGAACTCTTGCAGGTCGCGCTCCGAGCGCTCGCTGACCAGTGGGTAGTCGAACTCGCAGTCTTCGGGCGCGGGTGGGATTTCGCCTGATACGGTGTCACCGCCGCCGAGGTTGTCAAGCGGGTCAGTCCGGTTCATCGAAACGGGACACCCCCCGAATCGCCAGACTGCGAAGCGCCGTTCTTTATGGTGTCCTGACAGTAACGCGAATCGCAAGACGGCGTCGGGGTGGACGTGTAGTGAAACGTAACGTTCTTGAGCTTTATTTATTCTCTCCGAAGAAGAGCGTAAATTGGGGAGAGAAGGGCTGAAACGCCGGAAGCCTAGGCCGGAATTTGAATCCGGGGTCTCGTCCTTACCAAGGACGCGCTTTACCGCTAAGCTACCCAGGCGCGTTCGAAGATAGCCCTGAACTGTCTTTGAACGTTTCGGTTCAGTCGTCGACCGACGGCCTGACACTTTCGACGGCCGCGTTATCGGGCACCAGCGATCGGAGGCGGCTCCGGAACGCGTCGGAGAACAATCTGTCCGGTTCGACGAACCCCCTGTCGGCTCTGCTGTCCTGAGCAGTGGTCGCGGCGAACTCACGCAGGTGTGGTGGGCGTGAAATCCCACCCATGGTGGTCCCGGCTACGAGGGCGAGTTCAAGAATGTCGGCTTCGAGACTCGTATCGAAGGCGTGATCTTCGGTCTCTCGTTGGACTGTCTGATCCCGACCAAACGCCCGGACGGTTTCCACAGCGGTCTCCGAGGCGTCTGTTCGCGCCAATAAAAAAAAACCGCGGGCCACGAGTACGTCTGCAACGAGTACGTCCAGGTCTGCATCGTCGTCCACCTCGGTCCATGGTTCTGTCTGTGCTAACTGCCGCGTGAGTCGAAGTCCGTCGTAGATCAACTGGACGCCCGCACCCCGCTGGGCGACTTGATCGAGTGAACCACCGTCTCTGGCCAGCGAGGTGGCTGTGGTGTCTGCTACTGTTTCTACCGTAAGCAGTGTCAGTACCCCGGGAACCATCGAACTAGATTCAAGAAGCGAGCCAATGCGCTCGCGCAACCCGACCGGTTCCACATCCCCGACGGCATCGAGCGCGGCCCGACGAATCGCCGCGGCTTCTTCCATCGCATTCATGTAGGGAAGGCAAAGGCAAAGACCTTTGGAAACCCGCGGCGACGCCTCGACATGATCGAATCCGCTGTCGACGGTGACGTTCGGGTCCTCACTATCGAGAGACCGGCTCGGCAAAACGCACTGACGCGCGATCATCTCGATTCGATACAGGAGGCCCTCGACACAGCAGCAGAACCAGTTGTCTATCTTCGAGGAAGTGGGCAGGCGTTCTGTGCGGGTGCCGATCTGGGAACGGTCACGTCGCTCGACCGGGAGGCTGCAATCGAGTTTGCAAAGCACGGCCAGGCCGTGGCAAACACAATCGAGGAGTACGATGGTGTGGTCGTTGCGGGGATCGACGGACCTGCACGGGGCGGTGGGGTCGAACTCGCACTGGCCTGTGATATCCGGCTTGGCACGCCAGACGCGACGCTTGCAGAGACCGGCGTCACACTCGGGTTGTTTGGGGCCTGGGGTGGGACCGTACGTCTGCCCCGGATTGTCGGTCAGGGACGGGCCCTGGAGCTTGCCCTCTCGGGACGTGTACTCTCGGCACAGGAGGCACGAACCATGGGCTTGCTCAGCAGAATCGTCGAAAAGCCACGGAGTGTGGTTACGGAACTGGCCGAGAACGATCCGGTGGCACTGTGGCTCATCAAGGAGCGAATCCGGGACAGATCTGCTCCGGACCGTCAGGAAAAGCGAGAGGCCGAATCCTTTGGCGAACTGATCGACCGGTTAGACGCGAGTGATATCGATTTCTGATCGGTAGAGTTGGTCTGGCCCTGGGGGGCGTGGCGCTTGTGTTCACTTCGCTCGTGCAACCGCCGGACATGTTCGACAGTTTCCTCCTCGACGCCGACTTCGCGGGCGGTTGCGGCCTGTGCGAGTGGGCCGTCGACGTGGAGAGCGAGAACCGAGTCGAGCGTATCGTACCCCACACCGAGTTCTGCCACGTCGGTCTGGTCGACCCAGAGTCCGGCACTCGCGGTCTTCGACGCCAGGTCTTTGGGAACGCCAATACTGCGAGCCAGCTGGCGGACCTGCTGCTCGTAGAGATTTGCGATTGGGTGGCAATCGACGGCGCCGTCCCCGTACTTCGTGAAGTAACCGATGGCTGCTTCGCTCCGATTACCCGTGCCCAGGGCGATGCCGTTTCGTCGGTTCGCTGCGACGTAGTTCAGGACGGCCCGGAGACGGGTGCGGAGATTGCCCGCGGTCGTCTGTAACTTGACTGTCGCCCGGTCGGCGGAATCGACATCGGGGTTTGCCTCGAGAACGGCCTCGGCGAGTGGTTCGATCTCGATTACCTCGTAGTCGATACCGAGTAACTCACCCGCAACACGTTCTGCGTCGCTCATGTTTTCCTCGCGGTTGACCTCGCTCGGAAGGACGAGATCGTAGACGCGCTCGGTCCCGAGTGCTTCGACGGCAAGGTGTGCGGTGAGGGTGCTGTCGATCCCGCCCGAGAGGGCAATGACCGCCACGTCTGCCCCTGCTGTCTCGAACTGACCGTTGAGAAAGGAGGTGATGTGATCGCAGCGCGTTTCCAGTTCCGAGTGGGTGCTGCGCCCGTGCAATCCCTGACATGGACACACGATATAGGTCGCAGTAGTAAACAACAAACGACAGTCGGCGATCCCTGGATGTTCGTCCACTTCGATGACAGAGGGCGGGTTACCGGACGATCGTAACGGGGACGGACGACCGATCGACCAGCCCTTTGGCGACGCTCCCGAGAACCTGCTGGTGGTCCTTTGCCACATCCCGATGCCCTGCAAAGATGCCGTCTGCGTCGTTTCGCTCGGCAAAGCGCGGAATCGCGTCGATCGGATCGCCGTAGACCAGTTCCGTCTGGAGTTCGATTTCGTACTCTGAAGCGATCTCCACCGCGTCGTCTAGCACCTGTCTGCCGCGCCGTTCGACATCCTCGACGTTTTCGATAACGAGGCGATTTTTCGCGTCCTCGACCCCCGTTACCGGATCACTGGCCTCGCGTTCGCGGACATTCGGTTCCACCGCGTACACCGCAGTCACCGTTGCACCCATCGCGTCTGCAATCTCGAGCGCATAATGGAGCGCAGCGATGCTCTGGTCGGAGCCATCGGTTGAGACAACAAACCACATACTATACCTGAGGCGGTGATCCCTCTTAGAATGTTGGGTGTCTGGGCACCGATCGGAGATGCTGTTCGAAACACCCTGATTCCCGAGAGAACCCGCCGTACCGAGGAACACGGCGAGAGGATCGGTTAAACCAGGACTCGTAAGGCCACGATCCGTTGTTAGACCCTGTTTGGATCCCGCCGCGCCGGTGGCCTGAACCGGATGTAACCCCCGTGAGATCCAACGGTGGATTTAATGATGTGCCACTCGAAGTCAACATATGTCATTAGATCATGTTACGCATCTCGAGTGTACCCTCTGTGGCGCCGAGTACGACCCGAATCAGGTAATCTACACCTGTCCCGAACACGAGGGTGTAAAGGGTATTTTGGAGGTCACGTACGATTACGACGCGATTCACGACGATTTCGACGCGTCGCTTGACGGAGCAATCCCGTCGCAGTGGAAGTACGAACCGTTCCTGCCGGTGTCGGCCGACGCAACCCGGGTAACGCTGCAGGAGGGCGGAACGGAACTGTTCGACGCCCCACAACTGGGTGCGGAACTCGGGGTCAAGGCACTCGTCAAAGATGACGGGCGAAATCCGACCGGTTGTTTCAAGGATCGGGCCAGTTCTATCGCCGTGACGAAGGCGCGCCACGCCGGCCGGGATATCATCACGTGTGCCTCGACCGGGAACGCCGCCGCCTCTCTGTCAGGCTACGCTGCGCGGGGTGGACTCGACTGTCGTATTTTCGTCCCCGGCGACGCACCGGAGGGGAAACTCGCTCAGCCACTCGTTTACGGTGCTGACGTCCTGGCTGTCGATGGCTCGTACGACGAGGCGTACGATCTGAGCGTCACCGTCACCGACGAGTACGGCTGGTACAACCGCAACGCCGCTATCAACCCCTTCCAGGTGGAGGGGAAACGGACTGTCGGCCACGAACTCGCCGAGCAGTCTGTCGTCCGCGGCTCGGTCCCCGACTGGGTCGTCTACTCGATGGGTGACGGGTGTACGATCTCCGGTGCCTGGAAGGGCTTCAAGGAGTTTTACGACCTGGACTACGTCGAGGAGTATCCGCGGATGCTCGGCGTCCAGGCCGAAGGTGCGCCCGCAATCCACGACGCATTCCACGAACACGACGACGTTTCTGATATCGCAGAGACACTTGCAGATTCCATCTCCGTCGGCCGCCCGCGAAACACGATCAAAGCCTGTCGTGCACTCGAGGAAAGCGGGGGAGACGCCGTTCTCGTCACGGACGAAGCGATTCTCGAGGCCGAAGCACTGCTGGGTCGCACCGAGGGTATCTTTGCCGAACCGGCGGCTGCCGCGTCGGTTGCCGGCGTCAGGAAGGCACGGGAAACCGGGATCATCGAACCCGACGAGACGGTCGTGGTCACCTCGACCGGGTTCGGGCTCAAAGATACCAAAGGCGCACAGCAGGCAACCGGTGCCGTCGACAGCATCGACCCGTCGCTCTCCGAGGTCGAATCGCTCTATGGCACGTCGGAGCAGGCACCGGCGGACGACTGATAGATCATCGATATGCCCGCACTACCATACCTGCACTGACCACTGTGAGGCGTGCGCGCCTGGCTGGCGACGGACACCCTCGATGAACGGACAGTTCCGGTTTGGAACCTGTCCCAGCTAGAGATAGCCGTCTGCGAACTCGTCTATCATCAGCTTCGGGTCGTCCCCGAGTGGGTAGAGGATCGGGCACTGGCAGCCGTTCTCGGCGTACTCACGGACCTTCTCGCGGCACTGTTCCGGTGACCCGCTTGCGGTGAGTTTGTGTACCACCTCGTCGGGAATGAGATGCATCCCCTGCTGAATGTCGGCTTTCTCGGCGGGCCAACCGCCGATGGCCTCGCCGACCTCGTCGATGAGGTCCTGACTCACGCCGCTGGCTTTCATGATGTGTGGCTGCTGGCCAAGATACTGTGTGATGAGTTCCCGGGCGTTGTCGAGCGCCTGGTCTACGTCGTGATCCATCGAGCAGACGACCAGTTGCGGGCGGTCGAGATCGGCCAGCGTTCTGTCACCCCGGTCTGCGCCTGCTTCGAGTGCCTCCAGGGCCTTCTGGTTGTACTCGGGACTCACGAGATAGTTCAGCAATACACCGTCCGCAAAGTGGCCGGTCAGTTCGAGCATCTTGAACCCGGTCGCACCGACGTACACCGGAACGGTCCGTGGCCCTGTATCGCCGTGGACGACGTCGAGTTCCACGTCGCGCATCTGGACGAACTCCCCGTCGTAGGTGACGTTTTCCATCTCCAGCAACGACTGGGTAACCTCCACGCATTCCCGCATCGCGCGCAACGCACCGCTGCGGTCGATACCGACCTTCTCGGCGAGCGGGTCCCACCATGCGCCGACGCCACAGAGGATCCTGTCAGGGCCCGCCAACTCCTCCAGCGTGCTCATCGTCTGGGCGATCAGCGCGGTGTTTCGCGTCCAGTTGTTGATAACGCCCGACCCGATTCTGATATCCTCGGTCACCGCCGCGTACGCCGCAATCGGTGTGATCCCGTCCCGTGCAAGTCGCGACTCGGCCTGCCATACCTCGTCGAACCCCTGCTTTTCTGCATACTGCACGAGGTCCATGTTCTCCCGGATAGGGTGCTTGTCCTGCAGGTACATCCCAACACGATCGCCTCTCTCACTGACTCTCTTTGACTGACTCATACGTCTGTCTGTGTTTATGTGACTCACAGTAAATAATAACCGGGTCCCCAACGGATGCTGCACGTTTTTCCTGAACATGCGCCGAATCAGGTGGGTATTCTTTCAGCGGCGTCGGAAGGTGGTCCCGGTCCGGGGTCGTCCCCTACGCGACCTGCCCCGACACAACCGCAGGATCATTTCAGGATTGTGCTGCGGGCGCCGTGGACAGTCACGCTGTCCTCAGCGACGGTGATGTCGACGAGACTCGTTGCTCTGTGTGCAGTCTCTTCCAGCGCGGATTCGGTGTCGACTTTCCGGAAGACGACGATAATATCGGCGATGTCACAGCCGATCTTTTCGAGCCCCTCACAGATGGCTGCAAGGGTGCCCCCTGTCGAGAGGAGGTCGTCGAGAACGACGATTCGATCCTCCGGGTGGATGTCGTTGATATACATCTCCGAACTGGCGTAGCCTGTCTCCTTCGAGAGTTGCTGTTCGTTCTCGAGGCCGTACTGTCGTTTGCGTATGACCGTTAGTGGAATGTCGGTCTCCAGTGAGACCGCAGTCCCGATGTGGATACCCATGGCTTCGGGAACGACGATCTTGTCCACGTCCTCCCCGATGGTGTCGACGACTTCGTCGGTGACCTCGCGGAGTAGTGTCGGTTCGAGCGTCGGAACGCCGTTGCTTATCGGATGGACAAGATACTGGTATCCGTCCTTCTCGATGATTGGTGCCTCGTCGAGCGACGCGAGCAGTTCCTCCATGCGGTAGGTATGTCGGAGGCCAATAAAAAACTACGACAACTCGCCCTGGACCGGGGCTTCCACGACAGGACTGCGATGTAAGATCGGTCTGGTTTCCCCGTCCCACTCCTCGTGCGATCGGAGGACGGAGCCGTTGCGTTTGCCGGTAATTTCGCCGTCCTCAACGGCGATCGTCCCGCCGACGAAAACGTACTCGAATCCGTCGCTCAGTAACAGGGGTCGGTCGTACGTCGAGTTCGAACTCACCGCCGGCAGATCGAACACGACCAGATCCGCCACGTATCCCTCGCGGACGTACCCCCTATCGGGCAAGCCAAGGATGTCGGCCGCGCGGCCGGCAGCCTTGTAGGCGAACAGTTCGGGCGTGAGAGTCGGCCTGTCGCGCACGTATTCCGCGAGGATTTTCGCGAAGGTGCCCGTGGTCCGTGGGTGTGGGTTCCCGCCGAACACGCCGTCGGTACAGAAGGTGCCACGCTCGTCGCCAATAAAGCGTCTGATATCGTCGTTGGACATGATGAAATCGACCATGGTCACGTTCAGGCTCTCCTCGACCAGCAGTGTACAGACGGCTTCGACGGGTTCGAGGTCCCGTTCGCTGGCGATGTCTGCGATCGTCTTCCCTTGATACTTGCCGCTTTCAGTATCCGTGATCAGGATCGAGTTCCAGTCTCCGGCGGCGTGAGCAAGGTTCTCCCACTCTGCCCGTGGTATCGTCTCCTCTGTGGCGGGGTCGACCCGCTGGTATGCGATATCTGCGGCGATATCCGAGACGGTCTCCTCGTCTCGCAGACGGTCGACGATGTCCTCGGAGTTGCCCTGTCGAGCCCACGGGGGCAAAAGCGCCGTCAACATCGTCGATCCGGCGGTGTAGGGGTACTGGTCGAACGTGATCCGCTGGCCACTCATCTCCATCGCGTCGAACAGTTCGAGGAGTCTGCGGGATTTCCCCCAGTTTTCGCGTCCGCCGACCTTTAGATGAGAGACGTGTGCCTGACAGCCGCCTCGTTGGCAGATATCGACGTAACGTCTGATCGATTCGACGACGTGATCGGTCTCGTTCCAGACGTGAGAAACCATGAACGAACCGTACTCGCTGAGGACGGTGGCCAGTGACAGCAACTCGTCGTCACGGGCGTACGAACTCGGCGGATAGATCATCCCCTTCGACATACCGAAGGCCCCTTCCGTTATCGCCTGCCGGAGTTGGGCTTTCAGCTCCGACAGTTCGCTGTCGGTCAGTTCTCTGTCCTCGAAACTGGCAACCGTCGACCGGAGATTCCCGTGTGGTGCGTAGTAGGCGGTATTGACCGCCGGCCGTGCCGTCCGGAGCTCGTCGAGATACTCTCCGACTCCCGTCCACGGCCACTCCCGGTCGAGTTGCCCGTCTAACGATTTCACCCGCCCGGCCCACTCCGATTTCTCGGCACTCGGGACGGGGGCCACGCTCACACCGTCCTGCCCGAGTACCTCGGTGGTGATCCCCTGGGTGAGTTTCTCCGGTGCGGTTGGCGTCTCGAACAAGCGCAACTCCGAGTGTGAGTGCATATCAATGAAACCAGGAGCGAGAAATGATCCTTCGAGATCCAGCGTTCTCCCGGCACCCGCCGGATCGTCGCCAACACGCTGTATCCGACCGTTTGCGACGAGGACGTGTGCCCGCCTGGGGTCGCGCCCGGTCCCGTCGAGAAGACGTGCGTTTTGTAGTTCGATAGCCATCTGTGTCATCTTCTTTGTGTTCCGATTATTTCTCTTTCGATTAGACCAAGCCCCAGCGTAACGGTACCTCCTAATGGACTGGCAGGAATCCGGTACAAGATATGGCGTTACCAGACAGCTATTGTTGTCTGCACGACCCACTGCAGGCAGCGAGTTGGGACTCGACGGCCTCGTAGAGTCGCTTTCGGTTCAGTGGTTTCTCGTAATAGTCGTCCGCTGGTACGCTGGCCCCATTTTCTTTACTAACTGCTGATATTATAATCACCCGACAATCGAAACCCCGCTCCCGGAGTTCCCGAAGCACGTCATCACCGGCAAGACCAGGCATCCGACGATCCAATAACACTACATCAACAGTCTCATCTATGATCTCAAGTGCCTCCCTACCTCCGTATGCAGCCTTTACATCGTATTTGTCCTGTAACTGTACCTGATACACATCCGCAATATCCTCTTCGTCATCAACAATCAAAACGGTCGTATCATCTTCGCCGGAACTCATTCTATTTATTATTAGATTCCCTACAGTTCGGCACTCACATCAGGAGTGGAACAGTTCGTTCGTAGCTCGTCGTTTTTACTGTTCGACAATCACGTATTAGGCCTCAGTGTGTATGAATGCAGCCAGTGGTCAGCCAGGAGCTATTTAAGCGGTCGAGGCTGTCGGAGCTGTGTGCGCCCCCAGAGCCCGGCGGAATGTTGAAGTCCGTCGCTCCGGATAGCGGAGGTATGTCCCTTGTTTCGATAGACCCAAACCGGTTTCGCGAGCGGTTCGAGTCGTTCAACGAGATCGGCGCGACAGACGCAGGTGGTGTCAACAGGCCAGCGCTCTCACCCGAGAACATCACCGCCCGCGACCGCATCGTCGAGTGGTTCGAAGCCGCTGGCCTGGGCATCACTGTCGACGAGATGGGAAACATCTTTGGCCACAGGGCGGGCGAGACCGACCTCCCGCCCGTCATGTTCGGGTCACACATCGACAGCCAGTACAACGGCGGCCGATTCGATGGCGTCATCGGCGTGCTTGGGGCGCTCGAGGTCGTCGAGGCGCTCGACGACGCAAACATCAGCACGAAACGTCCGCTGGAAATCGCTGTCTGGAGCAACGAAGAAGGGGTTCGCTTCCAGCCGGATATGCTCGGTAGCGGCGTCTTCTGTGATGTCTTCGATCTCGAGTACGCCTACGGCCGGACGGACGAAGACGGTGTCACGTTCGGCGATGAACTCGAACGCGCCGGCTACAAGGGTAGGGCGGCCTGCGAGCCACGCGATCTGCACTGTTATTTCGAGTTGCACGTCGAACAGGGCCCCTTCCTCGAACAGGAGGGTCTCTCTGTCGGGGCGGTCGAGGGCGTTTTTGGCTTTTCGTGGATGAACGTCACCTTCGAGGGCCAGGCCAACCACGCCGGCCCGACCCCGATGAACATGCGCCGGGACGCGATGGTCGGGGTCAGCGATGTCGTACAGGCAGTCCGCCGGATCACCGCCACCGAAGGGACCGACCTCGTCGGCACCGTTGGCAGCGTGGACGTCTGGCCAAACGCGATCAATGTCATCCCAGAAACAGTCGAGTTCACCCTTGACTTTCGCTCCTACGACAACGACGTCGTCGAGCGTGCTGTCCAGCGGGTACAGACCGAAATCGAGACCGCTGCGGACCGCGAGGGGCTCGACTACGAGTTCGAGGAGATCATGCGTGTCGACGCCGATCCGTTCGACGACGACTGTATCCAGACCGTCGTCGAGGCTACTGAGAAGCGTGGCTACGACTTCACGCGACTCGTCAGTGGCGCCGGCCACGACGCCAACTATCTCAACACCATCTGTCCGAGCAGCATGATTTTCGTCCCGAGCGTCGACGGTATCAGCCACCGCGAGAGCGAATTCACCGAGTGGGATGACGTCCTCGCCGGGACTGAGGTGTTGCTGTCCGCCGTGCGCCAGAAGGCAAACGAATAAGAAGAGCCGCGGTTGGCCTGGTGTTCCCGGTTTTGCTCTCCTCCCACGACTAAACTCGTTGGGAGTTCAAAAAAAGCCGGACTTGTCCGGTGCGTGGGGACGAACGAACAGTAAAATGCGCTGATAAGAAGCGGGACTGAGGGCAAAACTGAAATGTCGACCGTTCAGTATGCCAGGTACGGATCTCAATGCATGACCGACGACCCGGATGACAACACAGAGGTGGATGTCGGCGAGCACTACCGTCCCACGAACGGCGGCCACAAACCGGGGGTTTATCGCGTTGTCGGGGCTACCGACGGCGTGACACTCCTGCGGGTCGGTGACGCCAACGGCCGGCGGATTTACACCGGGGAGGTACGCTATGTCGACACGGCTGCTCTCGGATCCGAGTTTGCGACTGCCACGGACCCCGATACCGGTCTGTCGCTCCGAGGGGTCTTTCGCGATGCCATACAAGGGTTGTACTGGAGCCTCCGGAGACTTTGGCCGTGAGTATCACGTTGTTAACACGTCCGGAGAAGGCGACAGTCGGGCTGGCAACACTCACCGGTGATACTGACGGCTATAACTTCGTGAGCATATTCGACCCCGCGACGGGGAAAACGGTGACCGGACGAAACAGTCCGACACTGCCGACAGACCTCGGCCAGAGGAAGGGTCATACCCGGGAGTCCACACTGGGCTACGTTATCAAAATGGTTTTTTAACAGAATCAACCCGTTCAGTATAACTGTCACCGGCCCTGATATTAGATAAACATATGCAAGAAAGTTCCAGCGAAGATACTGATTCGGAGGGCTTTCGCGCGCTCGGTGCGGGGTCGGGGAACGTCTACGAGGCGATTTTCAGTGAGATGTCGGATGCAGTCTTTTTGATCGATGTCGGGCAGACAGACGGCGACTACGTATTTACATTCAGACGAAACAACGACTCGCACAGGCAACAGACGGGTCTCTCCGAGGACGAACTACGTGGGCAGACCCCAGGCGAGCTTCTCGGCGACAAACAGGGTACAGCGGTTACAGCAAAGTACCGGCGTTGTGTCGAACAGGCAGAACCAATCCAGTACGAAGAGACGCTGGACCTGCCCGGCGGGATCACTCGCTGGGAGACGAACCTCACGCCGATTATCGAAAACGGGCAGGTAACACAGATTGTTGGTGTTGCTCGGGATATAAGCGAACAGAAAGAACAAGAACACAAACTGCAGCGCATGTCCCGTCGCTTCGAGACTGTTCTGGAGACCATGTCCGCGGCGGTGTTTCTGAAAGATACCGATGGAAAGTATCTGATGATGAATCGGGCCTGTCGCGAACTGTTCGGTGTCGAAGATGAGGAGGTCCTCGGGCTAACTGATTCGGATATCTTTCCGCAGGAAGTTGCCAGCCAGGCCAGAGCAGACGACCGACGGGTTATCGAGGACGGTGAGGAGATCGAACTCGAGGAGACGGTCCCGACGTCCACAGGGGAGACGATACGGCTTACCCGCAAATCTCCTGTCTACGACGACGATGGCGAGATCACGGCACTCTGTGGCGTCTCCACGGACATCACCGGGCAGAAAGAACGGGAACAGAAGTTCCAGCGGCTCAAAGAACGGTTCGAACTGGCCGTCGAGGGGGCAAATCTCGGTGTCTGGGACTGGGACCTGCGTACCGACGACGTGGAGTACAACGAACAGTGGGCGCGGATGTTGGGACATTCGCCGGAGGACGTGGGTTCCAAATTAGAAGCGTGGGAAAAGCGAGTCCACCCTGACGATCTCGATCAGGTCGAGGACGTCCTTAACGATCACATCGCCGGCGAAATCGATCAATACGATACGGAACACAGGATGCAGACGGCAGACGGCGACTGGAAGTGGATCCGCACCATCGGCGAAGCTGTCGAGCGCGAGGAGGGGAAGCCGGTTCGAGCAGTGGGGATACATCTGGACATCGATGAGCGCACAAAGTACGAACAGACCCTGGAACGCCAGCGCGACAACCTCGAAGTCCTCAATCAGGCTGTCCGACACGACGTCCGCAACGCGCTCCAGCTCGTGCTCGCATACGGTGAC
>JAQCMX010000045.1 GCA_028274885.1 Haloarculaceae archaeon | reverse complement strand
GTCAGATCTGCCTTGACGCCGGTGAATCCAGCCGCCTCGATCGCATCGATTCCTGACCGGGACCGCCGGACGCCAACGACATCGTATGCAGGGGAAAGCTGTCTGCCGAGTTCGATTCCGACGTACCCACATCCGAGAATGACGACGTCGATCATCGTTTTTTACCCTCGATGTAGCTGTGCAGGAGTGCGTACTCGTCGAGCGGAAGTGGATGCCGGCCTTCTGCTTTCTGTTGGATCTCTTTGGGTGTGAGATCGTCCTGAACACCAGCAGCGAGTGTCTCGACATCTAGGACCGCCACCGACATCCCCATCAGAAGGATATCGCGTGCCTCGGCCTCGATCGTCTCCGCATCGGGCAACTCCTCGTCGGTCCCAAGGATAGTTGCCGCCTCTGCGAGTGTTAGGTCCGGCGATTGCCCGTCGATCAGTGCTGTCAGACGGTCCCGATCAACGCCTGCCTGCGACGCGACGCGGTCGAGCCCGACAGCCTCGATGGTCTCGACGAGTCGGTCGTCGTAGGTCCCACGCAGTTTCGCAGACGAGAGGTCACCTGCCGAGTCGAACAGCCCTCTGAGCATACGTCGTGTATGTCTGGTGGGTATAAGATTGTCCCGCCCGGATCCAGGTGTCCGCCGGCAATCTGGGCGTAGACCCATTCCGCACTGTCCGGGTCCGAACGTGTTGTCGGAATCTAACCGAGAACGATCCCGGGTCACGTTCGCGGTCCCGGCCTCGGCCAGCCAGGGGATTCCTCGCTCATCTCGCCGTCGACGTCACCGACGCCACGTGGTCCCGCTGGGACGGCGACCGCGATGTCGGTCCGGGCTTCGAACTGAACGCGGGAGGCAGTCCCGAGAGTCTCCGGGCTTCCGTCGCCGGTCACGTCCAGTCGAACTGGCTGCCCGTCTCTCATGTAGACCAACTCCGCACCGGGCCGTTGTGGGGACCCCTGTGGTACCCGGACAGTAAACCGTGGATACGTGCCGCGAACCTCTACCGACCAGTAGTTTGCCGTGGCAAGCCAGGGGAGGGGCGGAACCGCGATTGGAACCCCCTGCGGGAGGCTGCTAAGAGTCCGGCCGGTTACTCGTTCGAACGTCCTGTCTGTGAGGTTCTGGAGCGTGTCTTCGAGTCGGTCGGCCGCAGCGCGTTCGATCGTAGCGACCGTACTCTCCTCGACTCGCTTGACCCGCGAGACTGGTGGTCGGACGTTGTCGGTCTGACGAGCCCGACGGATCCCAGCCCTGAGCTGGACTGCGAGGAGATCAGCCTGATTCTCGGACAGTTCACGACCCCATCGGTCAAGTGCTGTCTTGACGATGGCATCGGGTCCCGACCCGTTGGTCAGTGCGAGTGCACGACTGGAAGGGGTCTCCCAGTCCGAGAGTGCGTCAGCGACGAGCTGTTCTCTTTGCTGCCCGTTGCCGAGTTCGTGGGCGGCAAGGACACTAATCGCCTCGTCGACCAGGTGTTCGACCCCGTCCGAGACACTGTGTCGCAACTGGAGATACCACAGTCGAGGGATTTTGTTGCGTCGAAGCCCGTCCAAGTCACCGCTCAAGCCGAGGCCGAAAGAGGAACGCTCCTGGATAGAAACGAGCCCGTCGTCGACGGCGGACTCGGTTGTCGAAAGCACTTCTGCCGTCGTGTGAAGTGTCGTCCGTTCGGTCTCGGAGAAGATGCCCAGGATCCCACGAACGAGTTCACCGTAGGGTGCCGAAACCAGATTGACGTTCCGAACCACCAGCGGATACGCCTGGCCACCGGGGGGCAGCGTCGGCAGAAGCTCGCGACCTACAGCTTCGCGGGGCAGATACGACGGATCCGTGTCGACGCGCATCGTCACAGCTGTGTCGTCAGGGGAATCTGTGTTAGGTTCGACTGCGAGCCCACGCTGCATTCGTTTGAGCGGGGCGTCGACACTGTCACCGACGCTGTCGCTCAGTTCGTCCGCGAGTTCGTCCCGGTTGGTTGCGTGTTCGTCGGACTGCACCGCCAGTCGCCAGGCGACGCGATCGAGATACGCGACACGCGCACCGATCAGGGCCCGGTGTGAGACGTTGTCGTAGACCTCGGGTGTAGCGACGAGTTCCCGGCGGCGTTCGTTCAGGGTTTCGAGGAGTTCCGCCGGGACGTTTGTCTCGTATGTTGCCATCTCCCCACGCGTCGTCGTTGTGGTGATATCTGCAATCTCCTCCCGAAGTCCGGTCAGATCGCTGTAGATCCAGCCGCGAAGCTCTTTGGGGTAGGCTCCGCGTAGCTGCACGGGTTCGGTTTTCAGTCGCCCCATGGCTGCGCGTACTGCGAGTTGGTCCGGGCCACCACGCTCTTCGACGACGGTTTTCTGTGCTTTGTGTACGACATCGGCCATATTCGGCCCGTCGAAGGGACCGCCGGGTTCGTGGATCGTCCTGACAGTGGCTTGCGGTGCTGGCCCCGCCAACCGACCAACGAGCGTCAAGTCGACGCTGTATGTCGTGGTCTTCGTCCGCGTCGTCGTCCGTGTCTCGTTGCCGACACGCCACCGGACTGTCTCCCGCTCGGTGTGACGGATGTCCCTGGGGTAGTGTTCGAGACGACGCCACCCCTGGGGTGACTCGGGTGGATCGCGGGTTGCTTGAGTTACATGTAACCCCTCCTCTGTCTTGCGGTCGATTGGGATCCAGTGCGAACTCGGTTCAGGGGTGTGCTCCGCTGTGACCGTCTGCTGCTTGACCCTCGTGTCCAGGCGCACTGTTTCAGTAAAGCTCGTATTGAGTGTTTCGTCAAACGTTTTGAGATCCGGTTTTTTAGACCCGACAAAATTGTTGCCGAGGAAGTCGGCTACCGAGACATCCGGTCGAAGAAACCCGAGGAACACCGACTCCGCGGTTTCGTTGATGCCGTGGGTGACCTCCTCCTCGGGGGTCGGGTGTGCCGAGTCGGGTGTGATCGAATCGAGCGTCTCGGTCGGGGATGTATCCAGCCCGGCGTACGCCCTCACATCTTTGAGATGGTCGATCGACGGATCGTCAATCCCTGCCAGGAGATCAGTCAGTCCGACTGCTGTCGCCGTTCGTCCGAGTGCTTCGCGCCCGACCGGATCGCTGGCACCGAACGTCTCTGACTGTAGCTCGAGCAGTGCACTGTTCGTGAGCAGTCCGACGTGTCTGTTGCTCACCACCTGCTGGATCGGGGCACCACTGTACTGGGCGTAGCCACGCGCCCATGCGATCGGGTACAGTCGGGTCGTCAACCGTTCTCCGAGTCCACCGTCGAACATCCCTCCCTGGAGTCGTTTTTCGAAGGTGTTGACACGTTCGTGGACGGTAAAAACGGGCGTATCTACCACGACGGTGGGTGAAAGAGCCCGTTCAGCGACAGTGTGACCGTCACGGGTCGCTGACAGCCGTACACCGTCGACACGTACCCGAAGGCTGTTCTCGCGCGCGCTAACCGGTGTGAGCGACACGCGCCTGATTGCCTGTTTCACCTGCTGTCTCGTTTGCGTCTCCGGAAGTGAGACAGTAACCGTCAGATCCTCACGTGTTGCTCCCAGTCTGTCGAACCGGTCGCGAAGTTGAAGATACATCCGAAGCCGGAGTGCATCCGCGAACGCGCGGTCCTCGCGGAGCGCGTCGCCGACCGTGGTGTCGGCCGGTTCGATCACCGGTTCCTGGGCGGCATCGTGGGCTGTAGCCAACGCCGTCTCGCGCAGCGTTGTCTGGATCTCCGCGGTGACACGCTCAATCTCCCGATCGACACCGACCTCCCGTGAAACCGGCTGGTGGACAGAACTCGCGAGTGCAACGCTCGTAATCAAAATGAGCACACCGAGGAGTGCAAAGGGAACGTGTCCGCGATCGGTCACGCCGTCCACCCCCTAACCACGACGGTCACTGTGCCCGGTTCGACAGCGGCCACAGCCTCAGCAGGCGTCTTAAATTGTGTTCTAAGGTCCGAAACCAGCCGGTCTGCGAGCGCCTCGGTAACGCGGTCGGTGAGAGCGGACACGTCACCGGAGACAAGATACGCCCGTGCCGGCAGCGACTCGTTGCCAGAGAGGAGCCTGGAACGGTGTATGACAGTCTGGACTGCGATATTGTCGCCGGTCGGCGCTGTGCCGTAGCGGTCCGGGAGCGTTCCCTCGACGATTGCCCGTGCCGTCAACGTCGCAGCGTCTCGGTAACTTGTTGCGGTTCCGGGGTCACCCCTGAGTGCCATCGCCGATACGGGGACGGTCAGTGTCGCGACCTGGTAGTCAGCGTGTTTCGGTGGCGGATCCCCGGCGGTGACAGTCCCCGACACGGGGGCACCCGGATACGGCTCCCAGCGTGCCGTCGCGGAGAGTCGAGCTGGGATGACGCGACGTGCCGCTTTGCGCACAGCACTCCGGAAGCCTGCAGCCTCGGGCGCAACCGACGGCCCCTTGACTGAGACGTTCGTAATCGCTGCCTGAGCGAGCAGGCCGGCGATCGTGCTGTGGCGGTGGCGCCGGGTGGAGCGTTGCTCCTGGCCGACGCTGAGATCGGGCAGATCCTGATACGAAAGATTGTAACTGACGTTCGCTGTGGTGGTTCCGACGAGTGCAGCAACGTTGTCGACCTTCCGGTCGGGTGGGGGCTCGGAGACCGGCAGCGTCAGAGCCACGATTCCGGCGGAGATCAGGAGCAGACAGACGGTAACATCCACGACGGTGCTAACCGCTCTCCGGTTCTCGGGGGCGGTCATTGCCACACCGCCACCTGAAGCTTTCCTGGTCTGACAGTGCCCGGTCCGATCCGAACCGCGACCCGTCGACTCGCACGCTGGGCCGACGCCGGCGGTTCCGGACCAACCCGTCGAATCATCTGCCCGGTCTGGAGTGTGGCGTTGGCTTGCCAGCCATCCGGCACCACCGTCGAAACGTTCAGCGTCGTCAAGACGTGCGTGACACCGGCCGTGGTTATCTCCTCGGCAACGCCGTCGAGGACGGTCTCGCCAATCTCGCGTTCACTTTCTGTCCCGGGGAAATCGGCGATGACACCCGCGTAGATCGAGAGTGCCGCCGCGACCGCAAAAACGGCTGCGAGCGCAGCAAGGGGCTCGACCTGCCCACGGGCGGCCTGGGCCGGCGTCTCTGGACTGGATCGCGTGGACTGCCGTCGGTGGAGTCGGCCGTGTGTGTCTCCTGTCTGGTCGGGTGATCTCAACAGATTCGCACAGCTCAAACCATCAGCCCACGAGTGTCGCATCAATCTCACCCCACGTTACCCGTCTGATTGTGAGTGTTTCGGGTGCCGGCCGCCAGGTCGCTGCCTGTGTGTGTGCGCGTTTGAGCATAATCAAGAAGGTGTGTTTGTTTCCAAACACCGTCTCTGGCGCTTTGCCGTCCAGAACCGCACGAAGAGGGCCGTCTGTGACCGGGGTGATTGGACCGTACACGAAGGTCCGGTGGACGGTCCCGCCAGCGGTCCGCACGGAGATACCCTGGGGATCCAGTTTCAGCTCCTGGGCGTCCAAGGAGAGTGTCTGCTCTGGTTCGTATGAACTCGACGCGACCTCGTCGACGGTGTCGGCAACAGGCGCCACGGTCGGCGTGGCTGCTGTCGGTAATCCGAGCGCGACCCCAAAGACAGCGCTACTTGCGACTGCCACGCCAAACCAGGCGTACCAGGCGTCTAACGAGGTTTCGAACATGGGTGGTCTGGTTCCGGTCTGGTAGAAAAAGTCTGGGATCGGTGCGGACCCGGCCACCGGTGCCAGAAGGCCCCTGCTGGCGTTGGCCGCTTTCCGGTTCAGAAGATCCCGTCGACAAGCAGGTACGTGGCTCCGTAGGTGACAGTCGCACAGACAAGCGTCCGTCCGACGCGATAGCCAACTAACGAGCGGTCGAGACCACGCGTCAACCCGGTTGCGAGAGTTGTCAAGAGGACGGCGAGCACGAGGACGTACCAACCGACGATGGTTCCAAGCCACGGCAGCGACTGGCCACCACCCGGAAGGAGGCCACCAGTTTGAATGCCACCCGCCAGCGCGACGGTAGAGCCGGCGACCGCCGGAGCGAAAACCGCCCCGGTGCTCCGGAGCGTCCGACAGACGTGTGCGAGACTGTGCCGTGCGTCCCGTTCGATCTGGGCCAGATCATCGAGATGCCCAGCCATCGCAAGCAGTGCAGACCCCGCCGGTCGTCCCTCCTTGGATGCCAGCCCGAGCAGGGCAAAACTGCCACGAACACGCGGGCTTGGGAGCGCAGAGAGTGCACCGTATCGCCCTAAGAAGGCCTCCTCGACACTGATCTGGAGTTGTCGCTGCTGTCTCGCCCCCGACGCGAGGAGGTCCCCCATTTCCCCGTCAAGTTCCGCTGCCGCGCGTTCGATTGCGGTTTCGACTGCGCGGCCGTGTGCGACCCGACGGCCGACGAGTGCCAGCGCGTCGGGAAGACTGTCTTCCACGCGACGGACGCGCTCATACACGTCGATCACTGGCTCGTGGTACACCCAGAGGGCCAGCCCGGTGCCGATTCCGAGGGCAGTGATGGGTGCTGTCGGCCGAGCAAGCAGTGTCGTCGTCAGCAGCCAGCCAACGGAGGCGCCACACCCCCCGGCGAGAACCGCAAGGCCGCGTCTGGCCGCAACGTCCGGGTGCGAGCGCGGGACCTCCGGGGGTGGAAAGGCCATGGGGCGATGTGCCACGAGCCAGACTGCCGCCGTGGCGAGTACAGCTGGGAGGACGAGCCCGTACACAGCGAGAATAGAAACGGGCGTGATCGGCAGCCCCGCGGCCCGGGCGGCCGGCAGCAGTGCGATCAGTGCCGTCGGCAGAAGAACACCGAAGGCGTACAGTGCCGTTGTCGGCGTTCGTATCCGGGATGCAAACGTCTGCATCTGTTCGCGGGTTCCGTCGAGGACGACGGCGAGTGCTCGGTCGAGCAACCGCTCACGGTCGGATTCGGTCGTTGACCCGGCGGCGGCGACGAGATTGCAGGCGCGCCGGAGTGACGGGAACAGCTCTTTCCATGCATCACCGAACGCGACGAGCCCAGACCGTCCGGTTCCTCTGGCGCGATGGGCGTGTTGCCCCAGGCTGTCGACCAGGATCCCACGCCCGGTCGATGCGGCAAACGTTGCCGCACGCTCCGGTGTCGGTGCGAGTCGCATGCTCAACACTGCGCGTGCGACCAGGTCGGGCGCGGCCCCCAAAGCACTGGTCCGCCGAGCCGTCGCCAGCAGTTTCGGCCCCGCGTGGACAGCGTGGACGGCAAACAGTCCGAACGCGACTGCAGCCAGGAGTGTCGGCAACCGAAACCTTGCCGGAACGAAAGCGGCAGCGGTTCCAAGTGTTACCAAAACAGCGACACCGGCCCCGTATCCCGCCCTGAGGATACGCTCCGGTGACGTTTCCCAGTCGAGAAAATCGACCGAGAGGCGAAGTTTGTCACTCGGATCGACCGACCCGGGATAGAGTGCCGCCAGGTACGTGGTGGCTCTGCCCATCATTCAGCCTCCCCTTCTGTCCCGGATGGGGCGTTGTCCACACTCTGATCCGTCGTCGGTCTTGTACCCCTCGGCGCCTCCCCAGCCCCGAGAGCTGTCTCTTGCGTTCTGTGGATCCGGTCGCTCAGCGGGCCCGTGCCTGTATCGAAGCGTTCCCGGTCCGCTAACTCCCCGAGAAGCCGTGTGCGGGCGGTGAGCTCCGTCTGGACGTCAGCGTAGGACTCCGAGGGACGTGATAGTGCGTCGACGACTGGACTGTTTCCCCGGTTTATCCGTCCCGTCCCCACGAGATCCGCGTCCGTGCGGTCGAACAGCGGTTCGAACCGCGGTTTCTCTCGTCCAACCGAGTCGTCGGTGGGGGCCGCGACCTCCTCAATGCGTTTGACGCGGCGAGTGCTTCCGTCCGCGGTCTCCAGTGTGACAACCAGATCGGTCGCAGCAAATGCAGACGCAGCCACTCCAAGGTCGGACACGACGCGCTCGAACACTGCTGGCGCGCCATCGCCGTGAATCGTTCCCAGGACCGCCTCGCTGCTGGCACCGACCCGCATTGCCTCGTAGAGAACGGCTGCCTCCTCACCGCGGACCTCGCCGACGACAAGTGCCCCATCACCGAGTCGGAGCGCCGTCCGCAAGGTCTCGGCTGCGGAGAGTTCGTCGGAGTCCTCGTGGACACGGAGACTCTGAACGTCCCGTCCCGAGGTCTGCAGTGGTTCGACCGGCAACTCGGGTGTGTCTTCGATCACGACCATCCGAACCGCAGACGGCAGCTCCCAGAGCAAGGCTCCGAGCATCGTCGTCTTGCCAGCACCCCGGGGACCGGCGATCAACACCGCTGCACCGCGCTCAACCGCAATCGAGAGTAACGCGCCCGCCCGTGGCGTTATCGTCCCGTTCCCGACGAGCTTGGGGAGTGTCCAGATAGCCCGATCGTGTGCCCGAAAGGCAAATCCAGTCCCTGCACTCGTGGGTTCAGTTACGCCCGCGACGCGGATCCTGCGTCCGGCGATATCCGCGGTCGCATCGAGTGTCGGGTCCGCTCGCGAGAACGCGCGGCCGCTCTCGCGACGAAACCGGGAGGCGAGCGCGTCGACGCCGGACGCTGTCAGGCGGACGTTCGTCCGCATCGTCTCACCGTCGACGGTGACACGCAGACAGTTCGAGACCACGGGCGGGGTGAGGAAGGCGTCGCTAAGCCGCTGGTCGGCAAACAGATCTTCGAGCAGGCCGTATCCACGGGCGTGTTTTGTGAGGATAGAGGCGACCTCCTCAACCGGGACGTCGGCCTGGGAGGGACCGGAGATAGTCCTACGCACGGCTCGTGCGGGTGCGCGACTGCCGCCGTCGGGTCCTCCGTTTGCAAGACACCCGTGGGCTCGGTCGAGAAGCCACAGCGCCTGCTCCGAGAGGGTCCGCTCGGGTGGCTGGAGGTGGTAGCGGGGAACGGCACCGCTTGACTCGTAGTGTCTGACAGTCGCACCGGTCGGGAGATCACGCGTCGCTACGAGCGTTGCACCCGGCGGCGGCTGCTCCTCGACCCGCCAGCGACTCACAGTCGGCCCGACGAACGGTGACAGAGCGTTCTGGTATCCGTCCGCCCGTTCTGCCAGGACCGCAAGCCCCGTTTGAGCCGCGATCTGCGCCACCGCGTCGGCCCGACCGACTGCCTCGTGGCAGGCCCCGAGCGGGTCGCGTCTGGCCCGGTCTGCGAGGCGCTGGTCGTGGAACGTCGCTGCCTCCACGAACCGGCCGGCTGCGACGAGCAGCGCGGCGGCGTCGTCCTCGTAGGAGCGCTGAACACCTCCGGCTTCGACCTGGACGCGTTCCACGTCCCGTTCGGTGAGCGCGTCGACAACTGTCCGCCGGCACGCCTCGCTTGCAGCGAGTTCACCCTGGGACTCACAGTCGGTTGCATCGACGACGAGAGTGTTGTCCCGAAATGACGGTTGGCAGCCACAGCCGCTGGCAGCAGGTTCGGCCCCCGTTGCTGCCCGGAGCGAGTCGATCAGGCGGGGAAACAGGTCAGACATAGGTGGTCTGGTCGCGGGATCGAATTTAAACGTCCGGACGCTCGATCCGGACGCTGCCGTCAGCCTGTAACTGTAGGATCAGGCGGTGTCTGCCGCCGCTTTTGATCCGGAGCAACCCGCCAGTCTCGAAGGTCGAGTGGAGCCGCTGGGTCTGTTGGGTCCCCCCGCTCACGCGCCACCGAACTGGCGTGTGCGATGCAGTCGCGTTTCGGGCGTCGAGGGTCAGGTGTTTGACAGCGGCTGTCGACCACGCGTTTTCGGGTAGGACAAGTGTCACCGTCCGTTGGGGGCCAGCCGATCCGGGTGGGGGTCGATCGTTTCGCTCCCGTAACGTGGTCGCGGCGGCGTCGATGCGGTCGAGTTCCGCGCCGACACGTTCGTCGCTGTACTGGACGCGTGCGGTTTCGACTGCGGGTAGCCCGACCGCGAGCAACGTGGCCGTCATTGCAACCGCAAGCACGACCCGGAGCATCAGACGAGTTCTCTGAGACGCTCAAGCGGGCCGGGGTCGCTTGCGTGATCGCGTTCAGGTGTTGCCAGGTGGTCGGTCTGGGACAGGCCGTCCGCGCAGTCGTGTGCTGAATCTGTGTTTACTGTCCCGTTTTTCGAGGGTGCGGAAGAACCCCGCCCTCCCCGCGAGGACTGGAGGGGATCGGTGTCGTCAGCCGCTTGCTGTGGTCGGACACACCGGCGACAGCACGTGTCGGGGCCGGAGTGTGTCGTTTTTTGTCGTCCGTGGCCGTCACCCGTGTTCTCATCGCTCTGTTGGATTCCACGGGAGGAGTTGGCGGGATGATGGCGGTCAGTCCCGACTGCTGTGTCGTGTTTTGATTTCGTACCGTCTCCTGAGGGGGACGGCTCGAGTTTCTCGGCTTTGGCGAGCGCGGCCTCTGCCTGCCGTTCGACGTCCCGGTTGACCGATCGAAGATTGCCGACGTAACCACGAAGTGCCTGGGTCGCCGCGTCGAGTTCGGTCACCGTCGTCTCTAGTTCGTCGAGTCGGCTCTCGACGGTCTGGAGTCGCTCGTGGATGTCGGCGTCCTCTGCAAGCGTCGAGAGGTCGTGGTCCCCATCAGTCACCGCACGCTCGAGTGCCTCGATCCGCCGCCGGAGTGTATCGTCCTGTCGTTCCATCGGGCTCTGTTCTTTGGGGGCACCGCTCTGGCGTTTGGAGGGTTTGTCCATGGCAACCATTGGTCCCATGCTCGTATTTGAACGTTTGCAGGCCCTGTTGACCGATCGGTGAGGCACAGTTCTTATTTGCCGGGTCGGCAAAACAACAGGCGATGAGGGTAATCGGTATCGTCGGACTGCCGGGAAGCGGTAAAAGCGAGGCAGCGAGGGTCGCTGCAAACCTCGATATCCCGGTCGTGACGATGGGCGACGTGATCCGGGAAGCGTGTCGCGAGCGCGGCTTGGATCCAGCAACCGACCACGGTACGGTCGCGAAAGCGCTCCGTGAGGAAAACGGACCGGCCGCAATCGCCGAACGGTCGCTCCCGGTTATCGAAGCGGATCTCGGAAGGAGCGAGACCGTTGTTGTCGACGGAATCCGTTCCGACGCCGAGGTCGAAACCTTCGAGACAGCGTTCGAGGAGGATTTCAGACTCGTCAGCATCGAAGTCCCGTTCGAAACCCGGTCAAAACGGCTCGACCTGCGCAGGCGCGACGCAACCGAGGCCGAGGGCGGGGAATCGCTCGAGGCACGCGACCGGCGCGAACTGGAGTTTGGGATGGGGGCAGCGATGGAGATGGCCGACCTGACGATCGAGAACACGGACTCGCTGGAGTCGTTCCAGGACCGAATCCGAACACTTCTTGAGGATGGACTCACGGCAGTCGAACGGACCAACAGTTGAGAGGACCGAGGCCATGATATACAGCGTCGATGTCGAGATCACGACACCAGTCTACGACACCGAGGTCACAGCTCGTGTGGTAGACGCGATACTGAATCTCTTCCCGGCCGCGGAGCCGGAGAAACGACATGGTGAACTGACTGCCACCGTACACGATCTCGATCACGTCTCAGAGCTACTACACCGCCAGGAGATTCTCGACACCGCACGGGGCGTCTTTTTTGATACTCTTCAGGGTGATAGTTTCTCCTTCCGGGTGAAAAAACAGGCAGCCTTCCAGGGAGTTGTCAACTTCGTCGTCGACGAACCCGGCGAGGTCGGCGCGATCTCGGTTCGGGTCCGCGTGGAGGAACCAACCGCCGAGGCGTACATCGATCACGTCGCACCCCCGACCGAGGATGGACAACCGATTGAGCCCGCCGAGCAGGACAGCAGTTCCGAACAGAGGTAAACCGTTACAACCGATCGTATCAGAACGGATTGCCCCCGCCCATGCCCCCGGGCCCTCCGGGGCCGCCACCCTGTTGCATCTGTTGCATCATCCGCTCCATATCCGCCTCGCCCATATTGCCGAACTGCTTGAGCGTCTGGTCCATCATCTTGTGCTGCTGGAGGAGTTCACGAACCCGCTCTTTAGATTTGCCCGAACCGCGTGCGATGCGCTTTGTCCGGCTGGCGCCGACCATCCGGGGATTTTCCATCTCCGCTTCGGTCATCGAGCCCATGATGACCTCGAAATCCCGCATCCGCTCTTCCGTGATGTCCATCGCGTTGTCCGGGAGTTCGTCCATCAGTCCCCCACCCATACCGGGGATCATATCCATCACCTGGTCCAGGGGACCCATGCGGTTCATCGCCTCCATTTGCTTTTGTAGATCGTGCAGTGTGAACTGCCCCTCGAGCATATCCTCCGGTTCCCACTCCTCGTCTTCGTCCTGGGTTTCCTCCATCGCGCGTTCGACGCGCTCTGCGAGCTGCTCGATATCGCCCATTCCGAGCAGTCGGGAGACGAAACTGGATGGCTCGAACCGCTCGATGTCCTTGACCGTCTCACCGGTGCCAAGAAAGGCGATTGTGGAATCGGTTTCGTTGACCGCAGCGAGCGCACCGCCACCTTTCGCAGTCCCGTCGAGTTTCGTGATTGCGACGCCGTCGATTCCGATCGACGCCTCGAACTCCTGGGCCTGCTCTTTGGCGCTCTGTCCCATGGCCGCGTCGAGTATGAGGAGGTTCCGATCGGGATTTACAGTCGCCGCGATGCGCTCGATCTGCTCGATCAGTTCCTGGTTTAGACCGTCACGACCGGCGGTATCGACGATGCGGACGTCCGAGTCGGCAGTGGCCGCCAGCCCGTCGCGGGCGATCGCGACCGGGTCGTCCTCGTTGGGGTCACCGTAGAAGTCGACCTCGGCGTTTTTGGCCATCTGCTTGGCCTGGTCGTAGGCTCCCGGCCTGTCCGTGTCGGTCTGGATGATCGCCGGACGGAGCCCTTTTTTCGAGAACCACCACGCCATCTTCGCTGCGGTGGTCGTCTTTCCGGACCCATACAGACCTGCGAGCATGATCGTCTGTCCTTCGAGTGGAACCTCGGTCGACTCCCCGATAAACTCCACCAGTTCCTCGTAGACGATGCGCAACACCCAGTCCCGGGGCGAGGTCCCCGCGGGCGGCTCTTCGTCGAGCGATCGGATTCTAATGTTGTCCGAAAGCTCCTGGACCAGGGCGATATCCACGTCAGCCTGAATGAGCGAGCGCTGGATCTCCTTGACGATTTCGTCGACATCCTCCTCGGAGATACGGGATTTGCCACGGAGATTGTCGAGCGTGCTCCGGAGTGAACTGCCGAGATCGTCGAGTACCATTTGCGCTATCTACGCTGTGGCGGTGTTAAAGACTTTTTTTCGGACGCTGTCACGTCTTTGGTACGGATGGCGGGGCGGCACATCGCACGGCTGTGCGCAGCATTTTTGATTTACCACAGAGGATATGTACTAGATGCGCCGCCGGGCGATTGTAGGAGTGGCAGTGCTCGGAGTTGCGCTTACAGTGGCAGGGTTGATCGTCGCAACACCGGCAAGCAGCGACGGTCAAGACCCTACGAGTGCGACACAGTAGACGGACGAATTCAACCGCACTGTCTTCGAGCTCACCGTCTTCGAGGACGGAACGGCACGGTGGACAGTACGTCACAGCCAGATTCTCGCGGACGACGAGCGAGAGCAGTTCCGGACGTTTGCCGAACAGTTTCGGACCGAAAAAGTCATACAGTCGGTTGTAAGTCAGTTCCGGAATTCGCCGGAACGCTCGGCGAA
>JAQCMX010000037.1 GCA_028274885.1 Haloarculaceae archaeon | reverse complement strand
ACCTCAACGTACGGACACCGGTCGTACGCGAGCCTGCCACCGCGGCGGGAGTGAGAGTAGACAAGTATTGGTTTCCTGACCAATACACTTATTGCATTGGCCTGTGTACCAATATATGAGGATGGCCTCGCTGACCGACGATGACCTCGATGGTGTGAGCGAGGGGAGGAAGTATCCCGACGGGACCGTTGTCCGCGTGTTCTGTATGCGCACGGATCGTGACGCGTACCCGTCTGGGTGGGCGTACAAACTCCACTACGGCGCGACAGAGCCGGACCCGCCCCGCACGCTTGATAATGGGACGATTCGTCGGTATCTCGAAAATCGAAGATTTTCGACGACTCATCGAAACGGTGTCGCCGTTTCGAGACGACAACTCACACGAGGAGACGAAAGGGCACGAACTGCACGTTGCACCGGACCCCGATCCAGATAGCATCACGTTCCCCGGAATGGTCGAACTCTGGGAACGGTTCTGGAGCGAGATCCCGAAATCCGAGTTCGAGGTCACGTGAGGCCACCACACCACGGTGATACCCATGAACGATACCACGCCGCCGCTACACCCGATGGAGCGCGAACAGCTTCGGGCCGAATCAACCCTCGTCGTGACCGTGAAGTCGTCCAGTGAGTTCCACGACGACATCACTGACGGGATCGAGACGCTCGAACGGGGCGAGGCGGTGGATTCCACGCCGATGCTCTCGTTCGCCAGCTACGACGATCTAATGGAGACGCTGACGCCGCGCGTCCTCGATCTCATCGAAGCCATCCGCCGGGAAGAGCCAACCAGTATCAACGAGACCGCACGGGTCGTTGACCGGGACGTAAAGAACGTCCACGAGGAACTCAGTCGACTCGCCCAGTTGGGCGTCATCTTCTTCGAGGAAGACGGCCAGAGTAAACGCCCGGTCGTCTGGTTCGATGAACTCGTCATCACCCTCCTGTTCGATCCAGAGGCTGGCGACACGGCCACTGCCGCGGAATAAAGCAGTCCTGCTTTTTTTATTCGAGCTCGTACTCACTGTCGTAGGTGTCGACGTACTCGTCGTTGCCCGTCCGATCCGGGACGTAACACGGACCCTTCCCACCAGCGAAGAACACCGGCGCCTCGATGTCGAGATCACTGTGTCGATCCAACAGCGACGGGACATTCTCTCGAAGTTCGCTCACACGCGGTTCTCGGCGGGTGCGGAACGTTCCTCTCGGTGGTCGATGTTCGGTCAGTGGTGGGAGCGACTCCTTGGTGAGACCCCCGATAGTGACGATCCGAACATCGAGTAGCTGGGCAAGATACCACGCTGGAGTGGTCAGGAAGTATGGGTAATAGTTATTTCTGGAAGTGAGTGTGCTGCCGGTTCAAATTCTGCGAAGGACTCGTCATTCGTGAGAATAGTTGGTTTGCGGTCACGGTGCTCAAACGCCAACACAAGGATTGGAACGTCTTTCGGCTGGATGCCACAGACGCGGGCTAGTGTTCGCACTGTGGGTGCCGACCGCTGTTCTCGAAGGAGTACATCGCTCGTATCACGACTTGATGGCGCTTCGATGAGGCCTGTCAT
>JAQCMX010000036.1 GCA_028274885.1 Haloarculaceae archaeon | reverse complement strand
GAACTGCTCACCGTCGCTCGGTCCCGGGCGTACTACGTTTTGTTAGCGGGTGTGACACTCGTCATCGTTGGGTTCGCACTGGCCGGGAGCGCGGACATGGGTTATATACCCACCTCCGCGGATCTACTCCTGCCACTGGAGTTGATTATCCCGGTCGTGTCACTGGCACTCGGATACCGAACGATCATCGGTGACAGCCGACGGGGCGAGTTGGCGATACTGCAGACCTACCCGATCCCCGCCTGGAAGTACGTGATCGGCGTGTACGTCGGCCGTGCGATCGCAGTCCTGTCCGTGCTGGCTGTGCCCTTTTTTCTCCTCGGAGTGCACGTGAGTACGTCGACGCCCGAACTCTCGACCGTCTCGACTCACGCCGGTATCGACTCGCCTATCCTTTTTTTCCGGTTTGCCCTGCTCTCGATACTGTTTGCGCTGTCTGTACTCGCGATAGGGCTCGCGGTCTCAGGCGTTGCGCGCTCGGGCCGGACAGCCCTCATCCTGACTGTTGTTGCCCTTGGCACGGTCGTTGTAGGGGCCGATCTCCTCCTGATCCGCGGGGTCGGTTCCGGTTGGCTTCCAGCAGAGGAGTTATCGACGGTCCTCGCACTCTCGCCGACCAGCGCCTTCCGGGGTCTCGTGATGGAAACGGTTCTGACCACCCCACTCGGAACAGACCAACAGTACGCCCCACCCCTCGGTAGCTTCCTCGGACTTGTAGGGTGGGCCACGGTGTCGCTGCTCGTGACTATCCGTGCAGTCAGTGAGACGTAGTCGCGCTCTGTCAAACCGCTCGCACAGAGAGGTTGTGGTTTCGACTCGGAACACACTCGCCGAACGGGCCCCATTCGATAGGGCAGCGCAGGATCTGTTCCGATCGTTGCTGATTGGCCGGGGATCTCTCAGCCGCGTCTCTCGTGAATGCGTTCGACGATCCGTCTCGAGGACAGCACCTCCTGGTCGTGTTGGCGCTCTCTGGCCGATGCCCGACGGACCGCACAGTCGATGCCGCGCTCGGCGAGTTCCTTTGCAATTGCATCGTCGTCGTGGTGCTGGTCGTGGCCGAGGACGATCACTGCCGGGTTGATGTCCTGTATCGGAACGAAAATATCGTCGGGATGACCGAGTCTGGCGTGATCGACCGGGTTCAACGCCTCGACCATCTCGACGCGTTGTTTATTAGGGACGATCGGATCGGCCTTGTGGCTCACGTTGTCAGATCGTGCCACGATCACGTGTAGTTTCTCTCCCATCGCCGCGGCCTCCTCGAGGTAGTGGACGTGACCGGGATGGAGGATGTCGAAGGTCCCCTGGGCTACGACCCGCTTCATAGATCCACCTCGGGCCATCCGGTTGGCGGAAGTTGACCCCATCGTGCACAGGAGCTACAGTCACGTCGTGATTGCATCCGCCTATTTATCAGACAGGTACCTCGGCTCTGGGGAACGAATCCGGCCTTGTCCGCCCGAGAATCGAGGGGTTTTTTCGGGCGAGTACGACTCATACTGAAGTGTGGGTCAGGGACCCTTACAAGGGTTCCGAAACCGGACCAGGGGGCAGTCCATCTTGGAGGCAACATCGAAGATTAAAAACGCGCCAGACCCATACATGTTTAGTATGTCTCATTCAGACGGTACCGACACGTCCGGTACCGACGATCCGACGTCCGACCGGTCGTCTGACCCCGATGGGCAATCATCCTCCTCTCAGCCTACGACTGTGTATAACCTCACCGATCAGTGTACCGTGGACGATATCGAAATCGGTCGGCGGTATCGTGCAAGGGTAAACGGCGTCGTTGAGTACGGCGTCTTCGTGGATCTCTCCGGGTCTCTTTCGGGACTGGTCCACGAATCGAACCTGATCGGGAGTTACGATGTCGGCGACCAGTTCGTCGTCGAGCTGGTGGATATTCGTGAAAACGGCGATCTCAGCTTTGCTGAAACCCAGCTATCGGAGTACAGAACAGAGTCGGTCAGACCGGGCACGGAGGCGACCGCCGGGACAGTCAGTGATCTCGTCAGTGAACGCGTCTACCTCGACGGACAGATAGTCCAAATCAAACAAACCGGCGGCCCGACGATCTTCCAACTTCGGACCGCCGACGGTGTGGTTCCTTGTGCAGCCTTCGAGGAGGCAGGTGTTCGCGCATTCCCCGAAGCGTCTCTGGACGACCTTGTCCAGGTGACCGGTGAGGTCCAGACCCGCAACGGGACACCACAGGTGGAAGTTACCGGTATCTCGGTCCTCGACGAGGACCGACAGGGCGAGGTCAGGGAACGGTTGGGGGTGAGTAACGGTGATTTCGTGGACCCTGCGGACGTCGATCCACTGGTCCGGTGGGACGCTTTCGAAAAGCTCAGAGACGATCTCGAGGGGGTTGCGCGCCAACTTCGCGAGACAATCCTCTCGGGTCGGCCGATCAGAATCCGCCACCACGCCGACGGTGACGGGCTCTGTGCAGGTGTTCCGATCCAGTACGCCCTCGAACAGTTCATCGAGGAAACCTGGGTCGATCCGGAGGCTCCCCAGCGACTCCTCAAACGCCTGCCGAGCAAAGCACCGTTCTACGAACTCGAAGACGTAACGCGGGATCTCAACTTCGCGCTAGAAAACAGGGACCGACACGGACAAAAGTTGCCGCTATTTTTGATGCTCGATAACGGCAGCACCGAAGAAGACACGCCAGCGTACAGAAATCTCTCCCACTACGACGTTCCGATTCTCGTGGTCGATCATCATCATCCCGACGAGGAGGCCGTTGCTGGTCTCGTTGACAGTCATGTCAACCCCTACCTCTACGGCGAAGACTACAGGATCACAACGGGAATGATGTCAGTGGAGATTGGGCGGATGATTGCCCCGGAGATTAGTGAGGATATCAGGCACGTCCCGGCGGTCGCAGGGTTGGCCGACCGTTCGGAAGGGGAAGCAATGGCGGACTATCTCGAACTCGCCCGCGAGGCAGGCTACGAGAAAACGCGCCTCAGAGAGGTCGGTGAGGCACTGGACTATGCGACCCACTGGCTCAACTACAGCGCCGGGCGAGAATTCGTCAACGACGTCTTGAACGTCAACTGCGAGGACCGGGAACGCCACGAGGCTATTGTGGACCTGCTCAGCGAACGCGCGGAGCGCGACGTAACCCGGCAACTGGAAACGGCGATGCAACACGTCACCCATGAGAAACTGGAAAACGGTGCCGACCTCTACCAGATCGACGTCGAACGCCACGCAAAGCGATTCACCTACCCCGCCCCGGGAAAGACAACAGGTAAGATTCACGACAAGAAGGTACAGAAAACTGCCGGTCCGACGATTACTATCGGTTTTGGACCCGACTTTGCGGTGTTGCGCTCGGATGGTGTCAGGTTGGACATCCCACAGATGGTCACTGAACTCACAGAGGAAATAGAGGGTGGCGGTGTCAGCGGCGGTGGTCATCTTGTCGTCGGTTCGATCAAATTCGTGTCGGGGATGCGCACGGAGGTGATCGATGCCCTCCTCGAAAAGATGTCCAGGGCAGAGATTGACGAGAGTCTCGGTAGTTCGATCGTCGATCCGGAGGAGATCTGATCGGCACCCTGTCCCCCGTTTAAACTTCGGCTTCTATCGGTCGAACTGAATATACATCGCACGCCCGACCGCAAGCAGCGCCACCGCGACCACCACCAGAGCAAGGCCGGCAGGCAACCCGGTTCGATCCGGAGATCCACTCCAGTCGGCCGCGAATACCTCCCCGTAGTAGGCTGCTACCCCGGTGCTGTCCAACAGTAGTGCGACCTCTCTGTTCTGTCTGATACTGTTTTTGTTCCAGTTGAGACTCCCCAGAAGAACTGTCTGTTCGTCCACTATCATCCCTTTTGCGTGGATTTTCTCGTACCGTCCGGCGGGGGTTGCGAGTCTCACCTCGATTGGAAGGTTCTGGGAGTTTGCTCGCCGCTCTACCCACCGCGCCAACCGTCTGTTGTCCTCTCTCACGTACCACTCGCCGGACAACAGGATCCGGACCCTGACACCGTCTCTCGCAGCAGCCAGTAGCGCCCGGAAAAAGGGTAGTGTTCTGTCCCCGATCCGGACCTGTTTTACCGCAATCTCCTCCTGTGCGCTTTCGATTACCTCGAGGATCTCACCCTCGGCGTTGTCGGGGGCCAGAAGCAACCGAGTTCTGTCGACCTCCAGACGCTTGGCTTCGAAACGGCTTGGATAGTCACCCCGTGCGCGCTCCTGGTCGACAAGGCTGGTCACGTCGTACGCGCTCCAGGCGATCGTGTCCTCCCAGCCGATGTCGGCTTGAAAGGTTTCCGCAAGTCCCGCAACGATCTCCTCTTGTGGTGTGATGACACTCCAGCCCCGACTGGACTGGCCGCCGATACCTGACGGTTTCCAGTTTTCGGTTGTCACGAGTGCCCTGTCGTCGACGATTGCGTATTTGGCGTGGTGGTACCTGTATCTCGCACGGTCCCCGCCGGCGACTCGGACGGTGACTCCCGCCTGTTCGAGTTCGTCGAGAGCAACAGCGGACCGACCGGACAGCCCGCCCACGGGTGACCCTTCGACGAGAACCTCGACGGTGACGTTCCGCCCTTTCGCAGCTACGAGTTCCTCGACAACTGCACTGGAAGAGAGAGTGTACCCGGCAAGAAGTATCCGCCTTTCAGCACCGGCAAGAAAGGAGACTGCCCGGTCTGACTCGTCGGGTAACACGAACGCCTCTACGGTGCCGCCGTGCTGGGTTATGACACGTCGATCGGTTGCTTTCAGCGGCGCCCAGGAACCTTTTGCTCTGCTGTAGACCTCTGCTTCGGGGGCGTGTTCGTATCTCAACGTGTCGACGGTGCTCCCGTTGGCCACAAGTCCCACCCGGTCTCCTGTGTTGGCCAGTTGCACCCCGTCTGGAACCGCCCGAACCTGTCTGTCTGTCAGTGCCGCAGTACGGGTCGCATTCGTCGAGAGTGTCACCACCCGCCCAGGGGTTAGGCGGTCGACAATGCCGGGTCGGGACCCGGCGGTCGGCTCCCCGGGGATCGGAACAGCGCCCTCGCTGTCGACCAGGTCGTACCTCTTGAGCGACGCCTCTGGCGGCACCCAGACGGAAACGAACTCGCCATCGTCGCCCGTGGTTGCGGGGTTTGGGTAAACCTCGACGATGTGAGGCTCGGCCGGGACCGCCCCCGGGGCGCCAAGACCTGCCATCAGCATCGCTACCACCAGCAGTGGGTACACGGGGGGGACTGGCCGCCCGATCCTATTTAAAACTCCGTGGCAAACCTCATACTGTTGGCTGTAACTGATCTACGATATTCGCCACGTGGTGGCGAAACTCTTGAAGGACTTACAGCCAACAGTATCATCACCCGCACAGTCAGCAGTGCTCGCACCCACAGAACCGTTCACACACTGGATTCTGGCAGTCTGGGCTCTGAGCGGTGCAGTACTCACGCCCGTGTGTTATCATCAACACGTGGAGTGAGTACTTGTTGTCGTCCGGCACGATCTCGTTCATCTCTTCGTGAACCCTCTCGGGCGAGAGAGACTCGTCAACGAACCCGAACCGCTTTGAGAGCCGTTCGACGTGAGTGTCGACTGCGAAGACAGGCTTGTCGAAATGAAAGTTGAGAACGACACTGGCGGTCTTGGGTCCGATCCCTTTGATCTCGGTAAGCCAATCTTTGGCCGTCCCCGTCTCCGTCTCCCGCAGGAATTCGAGGGAGTACCCGCCATCCACCTCCTCTCGTATCTTGGACAGTGCGTTTTGAATACGCTCCGATTTCTGGTTCATCAGACCGACCTGTGAGATTACCTCTGCTAACTCGTCCTGCGGTGCGTGCTCGATTTCCTCGTAGGAATCGTAGGTGGTGAACAGATTAGCGGCGGCCCTGGATGTCTGAATGTCCGCGACGTTCTGCGAGAGAATCGTGGTAACCAGTTGCCTGACCCCATCATCTGACTGGACGGCGGATGGTTCGCCGTGGAGTGCGATCAGTTCCTCGTGCAGTTCGTTGATCCGCATATGTGCCGATCAGGGCTTGCGAAATAGGTCTTTGTTGGTTCTGCTAGCAGGGATCCGGCGTCTGTGCCGCGAGTGTGTACCGGATGCGCCACTGCGGGGCAGCACTGTTTACGTGCGCGACAGTTGTTTTCGCGGTCAAATCCGCTGGCGTCCACAGCCTGAGACTGCCCGGCCTGGCCCAGCTTTCGTAATTGTGCCAGACGGGGACACCCAGACTGGATGGCTCTGTGCCGACCGAGCCCGGTCGTCTGCCGTCCGTCAGACGCGTGTCGGACGCGCCACCGGGGTTTAATACCATCGAATTTACTTATACAGGTGTGCCGACGTTTGGCTCTGACCCGCTCGAGGAACTGCGCATCCCTGACGGAACCCACGTCGAGGAACACGACCTCGTGACTGATGGTGACGTGATCGTGGGTGGACAGTCGACAGTCGAGTTCGGCGTGCGGGGTCAAAACGTCATCGCAGGCGAGCGCGTCCAATTTGACGGGCACATCGAGGCGGAAGGTGACTGTCGGATCGACATGTGGTGTACCGTGGCCGACAACGTACTGGTCGGCGAGGACGCGTACCTGGGCGAGCGTGTCAACATCGACGGAGAGCTACGCGTCGCAGGCAATCTGGACATCGGGGACGATGTCGACATCGAGGACGGCTTCGAGGCCAACGGCTGGATCGTCATCCGCAACCCCATGCCGACGATCGTATTTCTGTTCGTGTATCTCACGCAGTTGCTTCGGATCGGTGAGGAGGAGGCCGCGGAGGAGATGCTGTCGGCGGTTCTCGATCCGGAGGGGCGTGAACACGACCCTGTCATTATCCCGCGGGGCAGTCGTGTCAACGACGACGCCTGGCGGGTCTCGGAACCGGGCCGGATGGGTGATAACTGTCGACTACACGGGAACATCAGAGCCGAGTCGCTCGTGGTAGGACGGAACAACGAGATATTTGGCAGTCTCCGGGCCCGTAAGGGGGTAACCGTCGGCGCAGGAACTGAACTGACAGGAAACGTTACCACGCGTACGGGAACTGTTCGCGTAGGGCCAGAGGTAAAGATACGTGGGGACGTGGCCGGCGAGTTCGTCGAAATCCATCACGAAGCGGAGATCGAGGGTGCGATCCGTGCCAGCGAGGAGATGTCGATGGTGTCAGAGCCTGTCATCGACGACACAGTTGTGGGAGCAACGGAACAAAAAACCGACGAGGAAAGCATGGCCTCCGAGCAGGAGGAACCCGAGCCGGCGATCAGACCGCGGGATGATGAGGAACAAACACCCGGGCAGGGCAACGAATAAGTCAGACGAAGTTCAGTGTATCTGCGGAGTACTCCCCACCCCGAACAGCTGCTCTTTTGTCTACGCCACCATCATATCCAGGCCCGAGTAGAGTCTGGCGTCGGCATCGCGGGCACATCGATTCGCCCGTGGTGCTCGGACAGTGGGCTCGTCCTACCAGGCTCTCTTAAGTCCGTACCAGGTGGTAGACACGGAGCGGGCGCTTTTTTAATCACGCTCATCGTATCGAGCCCCGTTATTTGGTAGTCGTTGACAGGCGATTGTCGGCGATACTGTTGACTACTGCAGTGCGCACGGGCTGTTCGTACGACACGCGGTCGACTCACCGAACCGAAAGGGAATTGCTCTCCCCGGCCGGTAGCGTTGGTATGCTCTCTATCGCGCTTGCCGGGAAACCGAACGCTGGCAAGTCGACGTTCTACACTGCAGCGACAATGGCCGACGTGGAGGTTGGTAACTACCCGTTTACGACCATCGACGCCAACCGTGGGATCAGTTACGCGCGGACAGAGTGTCCCTGTCTCGACCGTCAGAGGCGCTGTGATAGCGACAACTGTCGTGACGGAAAACGGTACGTTCCGTTGGAACTGCTTGACGTCGCAGGACTCGTTCCAGGCGCACACGAGGGCCGCGGTCTCGGCAACCAGTTTCTGGACGAGTTGACCGACGCAGACGTCCTCCTGCACGTTGTCGACGCCGCAGGGGAGACAGACGAGGAGGGGGAACCGGTCGAGGTAGGCGAGCACGACCCGGTCGCGGACGTAGATTTCATCGAGGAGGAAACGAACCGCTGGTTCGCCTCCATTCTCACCCGCAACTGGGAGTCGATCGAGCGCCAATCACGGGCTCCGGATTTCGATATCGACGACGCACTCACCGAGATGCTAACCGGAATCGGGGCGACAGCCCGGGATATTGCTGCATCATTACGGACCGTCGAGTATCCCGACAGCCCCCGTGCGTGGACCGACGACGACCGCCGCGAACTCGCACGCGACCTGCGGGCGCGAACGAAACCGATTATGATCGTTGCAAACAAGGCCGATATCGCCCCGGCCGAAAACATAGACCGTCTGCGGGAGACCGCTGATGTCGTGATCCCCGCAACTGCTGAGGGTGAACTTGCGCTCCGTCGTGGCCACGACGCGGGGGTCGTCTCGTACCACCCCGGGGACGATGGCTTTCGCATCGAAGACTCCGTGAGCGACCAGCAACGCGAGGGGCTCGAACAGATCCGGGACGTGATTGAACTCTACGGCGGAACGGGCCTTCAACAGGCAATCAACACTGCCGTTTACGATGTCCTCGACCATATCACGGTATACCCTGTCGAGAACGAAACGAAGTGGGTCGACGGACAGGGACGACTGTTACCGGATGCCCACCTTCTGCCGGCCGGATCGACCCCGCGTGACCTCGCGTACGCTGTCCATACTGACATCGGAGAGGGGTATCTCCACGCGGTCGACGCACGTGCGGATCGCAAAATCAGTGAGGACCACCAACTCGAGGACGGCGACGTGATCAAGATCGTGAGTACCGCAAACTGACAGATCCGGGGGCAGAGCGTATCCAGTCGGGCCCTACGGGGGTGGTTTTTTATCCTCCGCCGTCGAGTGCCCGTGTATGCAGGACGTACTTATGAAGTGGCGGCCTGTTATCGACGAGACCATCGAGGAGTTGCTTCCCCGGATTATCGACGAGGCGTACCTCTCTGATTTTTTTGATGAGCCCACGTACCGGTACCAGTCGGAAGCGATTCAGCGAGCCTTGGCCGATCCGATATGGGAACTTCTCGACCGTGGCGGGAAGCGATGGCGGGCGATTCTCTTTCTCATATTTATCAGGGCTGTCGGCGAGGATCCCGAGGAGTTTCTTCCATACGCCTGCATCCCCGAGATCCTTCACAACGGGACGATAATCGTCGACGACGTGGAGGACGAAGCGCGCAAACGTCGGGGAAACCCGGCTCTCCACCACCAGTTTGGAGCCGACATCGCTTTAAACGCGGGGAACGCGATGTATTTTATTCCGCTGAAGGTGATCAACCAGGACCGGGGCTTGCTGACGCCCGAGCAGCGCCTCGAAGCCTACGAAATGCTCACACACGAACTCAACAGAACCCATCTCGGGCAAGGGATGGATATCTACTGGCACAATCAGCGTCAGATAACTGTCGACGAACAGCGTTACTACGAGATGTGTGCCTGCAAAACGGGCTGTCTGGCCCGGATCGTTGCCCGACTGGCCGCAATCGTGACCGGTCAGTCCACGGAGATGCGGCGTCGATTCGGACGGTACGCCGAGGAGATGTCTATCGCATTTCAGATCAGTGATGACATTCTCGATGTCCGGAACACGTTGGATCAGGCCAATGAGTTTGGCAAGGAGTTCGGAAACGATATCCGGGAGGGAAAAAAAACGCTGATGGTCATCTACGCAGCGGAACAGGCGTCCCCGGAGAGGGTTGCGCGACTCGAGGAGATCCTCTGGGCCGAAGACAACACCGACGAGGAGATCATGGAGGTGATCGATATCCTGCAGGGGGTCGGTGCGATAGAGTATGCCCGAACGAGGGCCAGGGAACTCTCGGCGAGTGCGCGCGAACATCTCGACGGGCTGGATCTTGAACCGAAAGCGGAGTCACAGCTCAGAGAGTTCAGCCGGTTCGTGATCGAACGGCAGGCGTGAGACCTAACCAGTGGCTGACCGACATCGTCACTCGAACGTGGCGAAACTCGCCTGGACCCGTCCGTCGGTGTGTGCCCCTCTCTCACCGTCGACCAGTTCGTGTCCCACGAGATCTCGCAGATCGACCGCGAAGGCGCTCCTTCGGTTTTGCACCACCAGCAACCGGCCTTTCGCTCCCTCGACGATCCCTCGCGCGAGCGTTTCCCGCTGAGGTCGCCGATCGACTGTGAGATTGTAGTCGAAATCGTAGGTCTCCAGTGGTTCGAACTCGGAGAGGAGGGCCGCCCAGGCTGACTCGTCGATTGCGCGGTGGATTCCTCGTCTCTTGGCCGATATCTGTACCCTCTCGGGGATATCCGATGCGATTTCGTGTTCGATCTGACGGGCGATCCGCCCGTTTTCGACCGTCTGGAGATGGACCGCTCTGTCGGCCCCCTGTTCTCTCAGCCGCGTCCGAAGGCGCCAGGACCGCGTCACCCCTACTTTGAATATGTCCGGCGCGAAGGCCGCCAGATAGATCGCGTGTTCCTCCCGGCAGGATTCGAGCGGGAGGTCACACTCGCCCCGACAGCGCGCACAGGCCCACCTACCCGTGTGTGTCTCGCAGTACGGGGTCGACTCACGTTCACACGGGTGGTGGCTCTCACCGTCGAT
>JAQCMX010000035.1 GCA_028274885.1 Haloarculaceae archaeon | reverse complement strand
CTGGCTTTTATGATCCCGTTGCTGTGCCATCTTTTACTTTCGATTCCGTTCCACGTCGCAGTCGGTACAGGTGCACTGGCCGGTGCGGGTTTTGTCGCCGACGGTCTGTTCGTCAACCCCCCGACGAATCCCCCACAGGGCCGGTCCGGATAACAGCCGGCGGTGTCATCACAACAGCAGCGAGCACACGAGAACAGCCTGCAAGCCCGATCAGGCCTGATTTTGCGCATCCACGACGGCAACACCGGCGAGGTTGACGATGTCTTTGACCTCGTCGCCACGCTGGAGGACGTGAACCGGTTCGTCCATGCCGACGAGCATCGGTCCAATCGCCTCCGCGCCACCGAGTCGCTGGAGGAGCTTGTAGCCGGTGTTTCCGGCCTCCAGGTTGGGGAACACGAGTACGTTCGCGGGTCCGTTCAACTCGGAGAAGTCGTAGTTGTCCTCAAGCATGTCCTCGACGACCGCAGTGTCAGCCTGCATCTCGCCATCGACCGGGAAGTCGACCGCCGGATCCTCCCGGAGTCGCCGTGAAGCCTCGCGGACCTTTCTTGTGCCCGCGTTATCGACGCTGCCGAAATCGGAATACGAGAGCAGAGCCGCCCGGGGTTCGATGTTGAATCGGCGCGCAAGTTCAGCAGTGTGTTCGGTCACCTCGGCGAGCACCTCCTCGTCGGGATCCTGGTTGACAGTCGTGTCCGCACAGAAGATGACCCGATTTTGAAAGGTGAGCATGTAGACGCCGGCAGCGTACGTGCAGTCCTCGGCCGTTCCGACCACCTGAAGTGGCGGGCGAAGCGCCGACGGGTAGTGGTGCATCAAACCCGTCAGCATGGCATCGGCATCGCCCATCTCGACCATGACACTCCCCAGGTAGTTCCCGTCCTGAATGAGGTCCTGGGCCTCCCGCCGGGTCACGCCGCTGCGCCTGCGGAGTTCGTAGAGCCGGTCGGCGTAGGGGTCAAGTGTGCTTTCGGCCGGGTCGACGATCTCCGGATCGAAGTTCAAGCCCAGCCGTTCGAGTTTGGTCCAGATCGTTTCCTGATCGCCGATTAGAATCGGCTTTGCGATCCCCTGGTCGATGAGTTGGTAGGCTGCCCGGATCATCTTCTCGTCGTCGCCCTCGGCCAGGACCAGCCGCTTGGGATCACTCTTTGCTTTGTTCAACACCACGCGCATCATCTCGCGTGACTTGCCCAGCCTGGCCTCCAGGCGCTCCCGATAGTCCTCGAGATCGAGACTGCGGCGGGCAGCACCGCTTTCCTGTGCCGCGCGGGCGACCGCGGGAGCCACCTCGAATAGAACCCGCGGATCCAGCGGCTTGGGGATGATGTATTCGGGTCCAAACTGGAGTGGTTGATCGCCGTATGCTTTCACGACCGCGTCCGGCACGTCCTCACGGGAAAGCGTCGCCAGTGCATCCGCGGCTGCGACCTTCATTTCCTCGTTGATCTCGGTTGCGCGGGCATCCAGTGCGCCACGGAAGATGAACGGAAATCCGAGGACGTTGTTGACCTGATTGGGGTAATCAGAACGCCCCGTCGCAACGATAACAGTGTCGTCACGGGCCGCCTTGGCATCCGCGTAGCCGATTTCAGGATCGGGGTTTGCCATCGCGAAGATGATGGGATTGTCGGCCATTGACCGAACCATCCCCGCGTCGACGATTCCCCCGACGGAAAGCCCGACAAACACGTCAGCACCGTCCATCGCGTCGGCCAGGTTCCCCTCCGGGACGTCGCGTGCGAACTCCTGTTTGAATTCGTTGATGTCGCCCCGTTTTGCACGTGTTTCGGTGATGATGCCACTTGAATCACACATCGTGATCCGTTCGGCGTCGACCCCAAGCGAGACGTAAAACCGAGCGCTTGCGATGGCGCTCGCGCCGGCCCCGGAAAAGACGATATCCAGTTCATCTAACTCCTTGTCTGCGATGTCGACGGCGTTCAACAGTGCGGCGCCGGAAATGATTGCGGTACCGTGTTGGTCGTCGTGAAAGACCGGAATCGACATCTCCTCGCGCAGTCGTTGCTCGATTTCGAAACACTCCGGGGCCTTGATATCCTCGAGATTGATGCCACCGAAGGTCGGCTCCATCGCGCTGACCGTCCGAACCATCTCGGCCGCGCTGTCGTGGTCGAGTTCGACGTCGAAAACATCGATGTCCGCGAAGCGTTTGAACAGCACGCCCTTGCCTTCCATGACAGGTTTCGAGGCGCCCGGACCGATGTCGCCAAGCCCCAGCGTCGCGCTCCCGTCCGAGACGACGCCAACGAGATTGCCCTTCGCGGTGTATGTGTAGGCGTCGTCCGGGTTATCGCGGATCGCCCGGCAGGGCGCAGCCACGCCGGGTGAGTACGCGAGACTCAGATCCCGTTGTGTGTTTGTCGCCTTCGTGGTCGAAATCTCTAATTTTCCCGGTGGGTCCTCCCGGTGGTAGTCGAGAGCGTCCTCGTCAAGGTCCATGTTTGATTGTTTCAGGGAAACATAAAAAGCCCATCGGAGACATATCCCGTGGATCTGAAACTTCGGAAACGAGCGTACAGAACGTGTCGGACACAACCCCGGCGTTCCTGGCTGGTGGGAACGAACAGCGACATTGATATACCCACAGTCAAATCGATTTGTATGCGCGTACACTTCCGCCATTACCTTGCCCTGACGACCGCCAGTACGTTTTTTCTGATACTGCTTGGCGTGTACACCGGGAAGATCGGTGCTGGACTCGCCTGTGAGGGACGATGGCCGTTCTGTGACGGCTGGCTCGGGCTGTTCCCGGCCCACTGGCCGAGTTTTGTCGAGTGGTTCCACCGGTTGGTCGCGATGCTTGTGGGGTTCATGATCCTCGGGGCCGGTATCGTCAGTTACCGGGGCGATTACGACAGGCGCATCACCTACGCACTCGGAATCGCAATCGCTGTGTTGCCGGTCCAGATACTTTTCGGTGCCAACACTGTCCTCAATTTCGGCGTCACGGCATCGATGTTCCACCAGACGGCTGCACAGTTGATTTTTGCCTCGCTGGTGTTTGCGACGACTGTCTCGTTTTGGAACAGCAACACCAATGTAGCCGGGAGCCAATCCAGAACGTCAACCCAGGCAGACGACTAACTGGAATCCGGGCACCGATAGCTCCACATGCCGATCACGTGAAGTCTGACAGCCCCGCCTGCTCGTCCTCGGATGTCTCTGCGTGCTGTTCGTCCTCTCCCGTGTCGTCCGAATCCGAGGGGCGGCTGTCGGCACCGTTTGACTCATCAGAACTCTGATTATTTTCGTTGGTCGTTCCGGCTGTGCCCTCGAAGGCACCCTCTGAGGCCGCGACAGAGTGCTCCTCACGCATCTTCTTTGCCTCCGCGACGATCGACTGGACCTTGTTGGTGGTTTCACCGCTTCCGGTCACGAAGGAGACGTGTTCGGCCTCGAGATCGTAACGGGCGGCCATCGAAACGGTGAGGTCGCGGTTTTTGCAGTGGTGGGTCATCACACGAAGGTGTGGGAGGATTTCGCGGCGTGCCGTGCTCGTGCTGACGCCGTTGGTGGCGGCAATCTGTCTTGCAACGTAATCGCGTTTGTCCCTCGTTGCTCGTGTCCGTCCGAGTTTAGACCAGTAACTCGGTGGACCGTATCGGGTCCAGCCGCCTTTCGCGCCGTCCCGTGCCGCGGCGACCCCGGCGGTCATATCGTCGGTCGCGTATCGCCAGTAGGTGTAATTTTGGGTTGCGCGGACCCGGCCCAGCCAGCGGTCGGCGTCAGAGAGAAAACCGTAGGCGACCGCGAGCTCCTCTCCCTGGTAGTCTTTGGGCATGTTGTCTTCGATCCAACTTATCAGATCGTCGGGCGTCTCGTCGACGTCGTAGCTGGCCTCGAGTGCGTCCTGTGGACCGGCCTCCTTGATCACCGTGTCGAGATAGTCGAAGATGCCCTTCGTGGTATCCCGTTTTCCGGTAACGACGTCCTCGGCCGTGATACGGTCTCGGCCCTGTGCGAGCGCCTGCAGGTCGTTGATCGCCCCGCGGAGGTCGCCGCTGTTTGTCTCTGCGATCTGCTCTATGGCCTGTTCCGCAAACTCGATGCCCTCCTTGCGACAGATATCGCGCAACACGGGCAGGATCGAGCGTTTCGAGACTGGCCGAAACTCGATCTCCTGGCAGGCGTTGCGGAGCGCGTTCGACATGTCGTAGTAGTCGTTAGCGATGAGGATCGTCGGCTGGTTTGCCTCCTTGACAAGTTGGGTGATCGCACGGCTCCCGCCGCGGTCAGCGTTGCCATGAACGTTGTCGGCCTCGTCCATGATCACGAGTCGTCGTCCGCCTCCGCCGGCGGTCAGCGTGCCACTCTTTGCGGCCTCACCCGCGACGTGCTCGATGACATCCCCGGTTCGGGTGTCCGAAGCGTTGAACTCAATTGTCGACCATCCCCGGTCGGCCGCGAGCGCGTGAGCCGCGGATGTCTTGCCAATACCTGGTGGCCCGTGGATCACGGCTGCCTCGCGGTGGTCCTCCCAGGTATCGGCCCACGTACGGACCTCCTCACGGGCGGAATCGTTGCCCCGCAACTCCGACAGCGACGAGGGGCGATAGGTCTCCGTCCAATCCATCAAATCACCATCACGTCGTCCGTAGGTGCAGTTTCTACACTACTCAACGTGGCAAAAAAGGAACTGAGACAGGTCAGAGTGGACCCCGAACGGCTGGAAGCGTGGAATACGTTCCATACTGAGAGCATTGAGTTTGACGACTGCTCAGATCCCGTGAGGAAGTCAGTTGAGCGTATCATATCTACCGATACAGACGAACAGGATACACAAGATGCTATCGGACGTCAAAAAGCACCGGAGAAATTTGAACGCATAGAGGGGATGGTTCTTGCTCATATTCCCCTTGACCGCCCGAATCTCTCTGCTGATGCGCTCTCCCTCGGAAACCACGCCAGTAAATAACTGTAAAATTATATAAAAACGCAGATCTGACCGTCGTCTACTACTCTTTTACTGTCAAATATGTTATCTTTATCGGTAGTTCCTGTCGTGTCCGGAGACTTCACACGGTGTCTGGCTTGAGATGCCCGGTACCGCGTGAGTGTGGCAGTTAGAACTCCCGTTGATCCGCACCGACGGCCGACGGGCACGACGACGTGCCGGTTGTCACTGTACCGAACCGTCGGCTTTCATATGTGCGAGGAGTTGCTCGTGTAACGAACCGTTACTCGCGAGCATGGCAGTGCGCTGGTCGCCGGCATTGAACTTCAGTTCGTACGGGTTCCCGTGCTGATCGGTCACCTCTCCGCCGACCTCCCGCAGGAGACAGATGCCGGCCGCAACGTCCCAGGGGTGCGTATCGTGCTCCCACACGCCGTCGGCGCTTCCGGCAGCGACGTACGCGAGATTGAGCGCGGCACTTCCCAGGCGGCGAACACCCTGTGTCTCGTGATAGAACGCCTGCAGGAACTCGCCACTCGGATCGTATCCGGACAGCAACATACTCTCGTCCAGTCGGTCACGCAGCGTTGGCTCAATCTCGTGATCGTTCTGATATGCGCCCTCCCCTTCGATGGCATAAAACATCTCACCGGGTTCGGGTGCGTAAACAACGCCGAGGATCGGCTTTCGGTTCTCCAGTAACGCGATCGACACCGAGTAGTTCGGGTTTCCGTGCGCGAAGTTTCCGGTTCCGTCGAGCGGATCAATCACCCATGCGTAGCCCTCCGGCGGTGCGATCTGGTCGTTCTCCTCGGACTGAATAGCGTGTTGCGGAAACTCGCTATTGATGGCAGTTTGTATGATATCGTTTGCCTGATAGTCGGCCTCGGTGACGATGTCCGACTTGTCGGTTTTGTACTCGATGTTTTCGACCTGTCCGTGGAGTTCCTGCAGCGGTTCGCCGGCGGAGCGCGCAGCCTCCCTGGCCACGTGTGCAGCCCGTTGTTTGAAATCGTCCGATGTAGACTGGGATTCCAGTGCTGCCTGTGGACCGTCTGCCTCGACGGATCGGAGTCCCCAGTCAAGCTTGTCGACCATCGCGGTGATGAACGGGTCGTCGTACGACGTCCGGACGGTCTGTACGGGCTGATCCGCACCGGTGATCCGGACGACCGTCTCCGCCTCCAAACACTCGAATCGGCGCCCGCCGTCAACGTCGATGTCAAAGTCAGCATCCAGGACTATCTCGATCTCCGAATCCTGACTGACAACTATCGGATCGACCGCCGCGCTGATGGTCTCGTGAGGAATGATCTGTAGCGTCCGGTTGTTCTGTGGGTAGTGTACCGGGCCGTGGTTCGAGTATGCTCGGCCGGTACTCCCAGTCGGTGTCGAGATGATGAGCCCGCTCCCAAAGTACTCGCCGACGTACTCCCGGTCAACGAATACATGGAGCGACCCAACCTTCGTCCCGTACCGTTCCTCGGGTGGATGTTTCTGCAGGAACACCTCGTTGATCCCTGTCGTCTCGATCTCGCCGGCAGTCACCTCGTACTGCTGTCTGGCGTTGATCGATGCTCGTCCACGGTACACCGCGTTCAGTGCCGCCTCGACATCCTGTGGTTCGACACGGGCTAAAAACGCCAGTGTCCCGGAGTTGACCCCTAACAGAGGCGTCTGGAACGGGGCGAGCGAGCGGGCCGCCTCGAGAAACGTTCCGTCACCACCGATTGAGACCCCGAGGGTTGTCTTTGTTCGGTCGATATGTTCGCTGGTGAGTTCTGTGCCCACGTCGAAAACAGTCATATCGACATCGTGAGCCGTAGCCCACGACTCGACCATACTGACGACGTCATTACTTTCCGGTGCCGATAATCCAATGATCTCCTCAAGTGTAGCAAGTCGTCTTCCGTGCACGACAACATATTCAGTTGCCTACTATATAAGTCCACAGCATCAGACCGACGACCCTGGTATCCGGTATCCTCCCCGCTCCCGACACCGATATCTCCGTTTTACTTCCCACCGGACCGACAGAGACCAGTGTACAGTTCGACAAAACACGTCGGGACGCAGTCAGCCAACTCCTCACGCGGTGTTCTGACAGGTCACGTTTATCAGGCGGCGACCGTTCGAACCGGGACCGACACCGGGCCCGGCTAATACACGACACGGTAGACTTTTCACAGCCAGTTCACAACCCCAGGTACATGGAATGGCGGTGCGAGTGGTGTGGCAAACCACACGAAAAGGACGACCCGCCGTGTGACAACTGCGGCCACGGCACCTTCGAGAAGGCGGTCGTCCGCCAGACAGACCTCTCTACCGACGGGCCGGAGACGACACTGGTGTGGGTCTGTACGTCGTGTGGACGCGAACACACCAAACATTCCCCGCCGTGTAGTCGGTGTGGGGCACCGACGCTGGAAAAACGGAAACAGGGGATCGATGAAAACGAGCTGTCCGCACCGAGTTATCTAGATTTACTGACGCCGAGATACACGGCGGTGCTGGTGGTTGTCGCGGCGGTTGTGGCAATCCTCGGGCTGGGGTTTTTGGGGGTTATCGACCTCCCTGGGGTCGGCAACTCCGATGTCCCCGGAGTCGAAAACGTCCCTGGAAACGCGACGAGCACAGAGAGGGGTCTCTCGCTCACCGCAGTCGAAGACGCGTTCGTCCAACGGTTGAACGGTGAGCGCACCACAGTTGGGGTCGGGACGGTCGAGCGAGATGGTCGACTCGACGACATCGCACAGTTGGAAAACCAGCAGCGGGTCAAAGCCGACAGCCAGGGTGGGGACGTCGACGGTGAGACGGTGAACGAACTGATCTTAGAACAGTGCGAGACTGCGGTAAAAGACGCCACAGTCAGCGATGCGACGGAAATGACCGATCCGGAGACGGCCGCAGCGGCGTTTGCGTTCGTTACCCCACCGGATCTCCGCGAGGAGTGGGACTCGGTCGGCGTCGACGTCCACAGTGTCGGCGGTAGGTTGTACGTCCAGAAGATCCTCTGTGGCTGATACTATCCTGTAACTGATCTACGATATTCGCCACCACGTGGTAGCGAAATTCTTGAACGACTTACAGCCAAGGTATGGATCTCTCCGTGAACGCAGGTTCGGCACAGGCCTTGGACGCTGTGGTGTGGACTGTTGTGACCGGTCTCGAACGGCCTGTCCGCATATCGGGGTTTTATGCGCTGACACAACGGAGATCGGTTCGGCAGGGCCATCCGATGCTGGCAAAGCACCCCCGTCACACCAACCCTGTCTCACAACCCATGCAGGCTCCGAGAAATCCGACATTCACCGGGAGAGAGGTGGTACTCGGCCTCGGGCGTGGGGCTGTCCGGGGATATCCGCTCTGATAGAGATACGAGCGCATACCCCCGCCTTCCCGTGAGTGAGGAGTGTTCCGACGCTTTGTCGGAACCAAGGAGCGAACAGGCGGGGGTTGAGCGGGCACAGCGGCCACAATCCACGGACGGTGGCCGAATTGGATGTCCCATCGAAACCGTTTTTATGTGGCCCTGTATAGCATGGAGTGCTACGGAATCGGTGAGATGCCGGCCCCGAACCACAAGGGGCAACGAACCAGCGGTGGTTCACACGGCGATGACACGGATTCCGATGGGGCCTGTTTGACCGGGCCACAGCCCTACACAGGGGAGAAAACGAGAGTTTCGCCGGTATGCTGCCGGTTCCCCTTGAGTGCGGGTTGGAACCTCGAACGTCTCGCTCGGCGGACATCCCATGGTGGGATTCCACGTCCTTCAGGGCGTGGAGGAGGTCAAT
>JAQCMX010000028.1 GCA_028274885.1 Haloarculaceae archaeon | reverse complement strand
CGCACAGATTCGCTACAAAGCCGCCGAGAGGGGGATTCCCGTCGAGACGGTGAACCCCCGGAACACCTCAAAGGAATGCCACGCCTGCGGTGAACACGGCTACCGGCCACGACAGGCGACGTTCAGATGCTCGAACGACGACTGTTGGGTCGGTGAGTATCAAGCCGACGTGAATGGGGCGATGAACATCATCTACCGCTACCTCAGTGGAGAGAGCCAGTCCAGAGAAGACACGACTGGCGATGACTCGGCTGAGGATGGGGCCTCTTTGACCGGGCCACAAGACAGCCAAGCTGAGTGCTGAAATCCAGCAGATGACGCTTGGAACGTATGCGTCTTGAAACTGACAGGCCGCTTCACTCGGCCTGAAATCCCATGGTGGGATTCCTCCGCGTTAGGGTCGAATATGCTCACGAAGTTATAGCCGTCAGTATCAGTACAGTCTGTTGTGAGATCGCACGGATTGACGACCGGTCCGGGCGCCGTACCGAGACCGGTCCCAAGCGTGAGGTGATGTCGCCACCCGCGTGGGGAGGGCCGCCAGAAGTGATCGCCCGGACGCGGGTCCAAAGGGTCAGACGGCCAGTCCTGGTGATCTTTAACAGAATGCAGAGACTCCAGTCGGCCCTCGCAGTGCCCCCGGCATTCTCACCAGTTAGATCGGACCCGAAACCTCTTATTACTCAAACTGCTATTCTATGATGATGACTGACACTGTGGACGATGTCGAACTGCCGTACGACGAAGATTCGTCCAAACAGGACAAAATCGAAACGTTACAGGAGCGGTTAGAGGTGCTGGAATCGCAAAACGAAGAGATGCGGGACAAGTTGCTCGACGCGAACGCGGAGAACAACAAGTACCAGCAGAAACTGGAGCGACTCACACACGAGAACAAGAAACTCAAACAGTCGCCCCTGTTCGTCGCGACGGTACAGGAACTCACCGACGAGGGGATCATCATCAAACAGCACGGAAACAACCAGGAGGCGCTGACGGAAGTCACCGAGGAGATGCGCGAGGAGATCGAGCCGGATGATAGGGTTGCGGTCAACAACTCTCTCTCTATTGTCAAGGCCCTCGACGACGAGACCGACGTCCGCGCCAGGGTGATGCAGGTCGAAGAGAGCCCCGGAGTGACCTACGGCGACATCGGCGGTATCAAAGAGCAGATAGAGGAGGTGCGTGAAACCGTCGAGATGCCGCTAAAAAACCCGGGGATGTTCAGCGACATCGGCATCGAGCCTCCGTCGGGGGTGTTGCTACACGGTCCACCCGGCACCGGCAAGACGATGCTCGCCAAAGCCGTTGCCAAGGAGACCGACGCCACCTTCATCAAGATGGCCGGTTCCGAACTCGTCCACAAGTTCATCGGCGAGGGCGCGAAACTGGTTCGTGATCTGTTCGAACTCGCCCGCCAGCACCAGCCTGCCGTCATCTTCATCGACGAGATCGACGCGATCGCGGCAAAACGAACGGAGTCGAAAACCTCCGGCGACGCGGAGGTCCAACGGACGATGATGCAGTTGCTCTCGGAAATGGACGGGTTCGAAGACCGGGGGGAGATCCGGATCATCGCCGCCACCAACCGCTTTGACATGCTCGACCGGGCCATCCTCCGACCCGGCCGTTTCGACCGCCTTATCGAGGTCCCCGAACCCGACGACGAGGGCCGTGAACAGATCTTCCAGATTCATACCCGGGCGATGAACGTCGCGGAGGATGTCGATTACGAACGTCTCGCAGAGCTGACCAGCGGCACCTCCGGGGCCGATATCAAGGCAGTCTGTACGGAAGCCGGGATGTTCGCCATTCGCGACGACCGGACGGATGTGCGGATGTCTGACTTCCGGGAAGCGTACGACAAGATCCGGAACGAAGACGAAGACAAGACACTCGACAAGACGTTCGCGTGAGCGCGGACTCCTCGTAATTCGTGATTTTGTCGACACCGCGGCAGACGTTCTGACTTCTCCTGCTGTCACCACGGTCTGCCGTGACCATCCGACACCGGGGCCTGTCGGGGAAGAATTATGACGCCGGCAGTCAAAACGTGACCATGCAAGTACCCGGTCAGTTCGACCACCCAGCCTGGAAGACAGCGATCAGCACTGTCGTGACGTACAGCATAATTTTGCTTATAATGACTGTCCTGCTCTTTGGTGTCCCGTATCTGCTTTTCTCTGCACTGTAGAAACTCAACGGGCCCGAAGGTTGTGATCGGCCGACAGACGGGTTTTTTTACCATCGACCCTTTCAGTTCATATGGCTGCCCAGGAGTTTGTGTATACGACACACAACACCGAAGTACGGGGTCGGAAGATGGACAACATCGAAGCGGTAATTAACGAGCACGCGAGCGAGGGCTGGCGCTTTGTCGACACACTCGAAAACGGCGGGACGACAGTCGGACTCGTCTTCGAGCGGGAACTGCAGGAGTAGTGCTTACATCCCCATATCGGCAGCGTCGTCCGGAATCGGGAGTTCGTGTGGGGAACACCCGAGCAACTCCCCCGCGTGATCAAGCGCCATATCGAACCCGTAGTAGCGCTCGAGTTCGTCCCCGTCGACGGCCGGACGAACCTTGAGCATCGCGTATCCGTCGACGTTCTGTGCGACGACCGCGTCTCGGTCGCCCACGGTGAACTCGAGGAGTCGTTCCTCCTCGGTTTCCCAGTAGCGGGCGATCACCTCTCCGTCTGTCACCGTCTGTTCATCGGTTTCCATAATCGATAGTTGGCCTCGATACAATCAAATCTGCCGGTTCTCGAAGGTCACACAGCCCCGTGGTGAGTACCGTAATCGACACCGCCGTGAGATCCACCCGGTGTCGCCGGAGGGGACCCCAGCCCGCGGATGTGCTGATACTGTTGGCTGTAACTGATCCACGATATTCGCCATCACGTGGTGGCGAAATTCTTGAAAGACGTACAGCCAACAGTATGACTCTCGTCGAGGCTCAAATTCAAAGACGTACCCGAAGACGAAATGTACAACAGCCAGGCGAGCCGTGTAGACCCATGACGAAGTTTCTCCAGAGCGGACGCCGCCGGGACGTCTGTGCGCTGCTTGACGACGAGACCCTGCAGGCACAGGCTATCAAGTCCAGACTCGAGGATCACTACGACGAGCGGATCGAACCGAAGTCGTTCTACGCGGCGCTGGATCGACTCGAGTCCTCCGGCTTTGTCGAAACACACACGGAGGGTATCCACGACGTGTACGCGCTCACCGACGATGGACGGCGGCGACTACACGAACACGTGAACTGGCTCCTCGCTCGCACGTCCGTTGAGTAATGCGTCCCCCGAAGCAGG
>JAQCMX010000027.1 GCA_028274885.1 Haloarculaceae archaeon | reverse complement strand
TTCAGCGCTTGCCAAGAGCCCGTTCGAAGGTGCGTTGTGCGCGTTCGTAGCCCTCGTTGCGGTCCACGATCGGGTGCGGGTAGTCGGGGGCAAGGCGGTCGCGGTTGGCCCGCGACAGTGTCGGCCAGTCGACGATCTTGTCCGCGGGTACGTCGCGCAGTTCGGGGACGTACTCTGTGACGTAGGTCGCACCGTCGTCGTACTTCGACATCTGTGCCACCGGGTCGAAGATACGCACGTCGACGCTATCGGTACCTGTCGAAGCCGTCCACTGCCAGTTGCCGTAGTTGTTCGCCGGATCGTGGTCGATAAGCTGTTTCCGGAAGTAGTTTGCACCCTTTCGCCAGTCGATCAGGAGGTGCTTGGTGAGAAAGGAGGCGACAATCTGGCGCGGCCGGTTGTGCACGTACCCTTCCTCGTTCAACTGTCGCATCCCCGCGTCGACGAACGGGTAACCGGTTTCGCCGCGCTTCCAGGCGGCAAGCTGGTCGCTGTCCTCGCGCCACTCGATCTCGTTGGGGAAGGACTTGTAATTATCGACGAGCAGCGTCGGGTTGTAGTACAGGAGGTGGTAGTTTTGCTCCCGCCAGGAGAGTTCGTACCGAAACTTGTCGATATTTCGCTGCGCGCTGCCGCGTGCAGTTTCGTACCGCTCACTGGCCGCGGCCCAGAGTTCCCGTACTCCGATCATCCCTGCCGCGATGTACGGCGAGAGCCGTGAAACCGCGCCGACCGGCTGTTCGACCGCCTGACGCATATCATCGCGGGTATCACCGTAGCTCTCGATGCCAGCGGTCATGAACTGGTCGAACCGCTCGCGGGCCGCCGGGTAGCCCGCCGTCGGGAGGTCGATATCGGCCGTAATCGAGGGCGGCCCGGTGTCGTCGCTGACAGAGACGAGACGCTCCTTCTCGGGCACATCAAACGGTGTTAACTTGTGTTCGTCCTGCCAATCGTTGTAGAACTGGCTGTGGTTTGGATACCGGGAGTCGAGGCGCTCGGGGCTAACCAGCACCAGGTCGGTGACGGATTTCGTCGGCAAAGCGTCGTCGACAGAGCGCTGTCGGTTCCGGCGGGCCGGACGGTAGTGACGGTTGTAGTACACCCTGTCAGCTTCGTACTGCGCGCACAGCGATCCGAGCGTTTCGGCGGGCGCTCCGACACGGATGAGCAAATCGGATCCCATCTTACGATACTGGCGTTTCAACTGCCGAAGACCGTTCAACAGAAATGCACGCTGTCGCTTGCCGATCTGTTTGAGAAGCTCCGGATCGACGACAGACACCGGCAAGGTCGGTTCGTCTTTCGCTGCCAGGGCAAGCCCCCTGTTGTCCGGAATGCGAAGATCCCGTTGGTGCCAGAAAATATGCATAGTGTAAGATGTGGTTGCACAGGTATGACTCTGACTTTCTGGGTCCAGACTCCATCGACGATATGTGCCATTCCCGATCTCCGGAAGGAGACCGTGATCGGCTGTGTTTCCGGTGTCGACACGCCGGTATTCCATTTCGAAGGCGATACCGGGCTGGATCCGGGCCGTCTCCAGAGCGGATGCGGGCGACAGTGGGTGTGCGCCTACAGCGGTTCACCGGCTGTAGAAGGGTGAGCAGGGGATCAGAATGAGACGGACCGATAGCGAACTGTCCTGTGGCCTGTGACACGGGCGATGAGGGTGGCACGTGCGAGTTTGCCGTTGTCTCGAACGTGATGTTCGGGAACGAGCGGCAGTGGGAGTGGCCGGAACCCATCGGCTCGCATCGCTTTGATACTGTTGTACCGTCCGATCATCCGGCTGGAATCAAAGACCCGGAACTGGCCGTCGTCACCCCGAGCATAACGGTACTGAAACGCCGAGGTCGACGGTCCAGGGCAGGAGAGCGCGTCGACGGATTCGAGAACTGTGACCGTTTCCCCGCCGGCAGCGAGGCGGAGCTGTGGCTCATCTGTTGCCTGCCGACCGCCCTCGAACCACTCGACAGATCCGGTTGTTCCGAGACACGCGTAGCTGTCGTCCGGGAGTCTGATCCGATCCTCGATCGGAAAGAAATGTCTACCAGCCCGTCGGTCTCTTAACAGGAATGGATCCGACAGAATGTGTTCGATTTCCGTTTCAGTCTGCCGATCAGCGACGAGAACCGGGACGTGGCCGTCGTGGACTGCATTTGCGATGGTCGAGACGACTGTCAGTGGTCTGCTGTTCCGGGGTGAAACGATCGCCAGTGGAGCCTCAAAGGGGACCAGGGTCGTCGAACTCCCCCTTGCAACGCTCGTCCGCCCGTCGGTATCGAGCCTGAACCCACGGTCTTGGAGGTCCTCCGCAACGACCGCGGCGAGACTCGACGATTTCTGTGACATCACTTCCGGTACGGACCCGGACAGTATAAATCACGGGCTCGGGCGGGAGCCGGGTCTCCGAGTGGACGACCGACGGACGGATACAACGTCGGTCTGAACAGTCACCGACTCGCCGGCCGGAACGATCCGCTCCTCATCGTCGCATCTCATAGTCAGCGAACCGGTCTTGACCTCGAACAGCTCGATGCTCTGTTCGTGGTAGTGGGCCGGTGGGCCATCGTAGCCAGGACCGAGAACGCTGAGTGTCCG
>JAQCMX010000026.1 GCA_028274885.1 Haloarculaceae archaeon | reverse complement strand
GAAAAATAACCGCAGTAATCACCACGAGTGCGTAGCTCTGCGTGCGTAGCTTTACTATCGTCGAACACCAGATATTACAGACGGCCGGTCTCCGGTGGATGCGGCCTCACCACCGCACCGGCTCGGAACGTGAACACGATGGCAAAGATTGAATGCGAACACTGTGGTCGGAAAGTCACCGTCGGGCGGGATCGTCAGGAGTCGCGTGCACCGATGCAATACTGTCGACGCTGTGGCGAGGAACTACCATCCAAAGAGGAGTGGTAGGCGCTCATCCTGTCTCAGATGTTCTTTCGGCGAAACCACAGCGAACGCACCGGGACAAGGCCGGTCAGTGCCGAGAGGATTGCAGCACCCGCAGCGTCGTAGCTTCCGTTCAACAGCGAATCAACTGGTTCGACGGTGACCAGTCGTGTGTTTGATTGTGGGGGTTGTCACCAGGATAACCCCGTTTCCGGATGTGCGTTGCCGGGACTGCGAGCCGTTCCGGCAACCACTTACCCGAGAGGAACCCAGATCTGTGTATGCGCATTGCCGACCGGTACCAGGTCGAGGGAGGTCGGGAGCGCCTGACACTGGTTCCAGAGAGCGTCGACGATCTCTGGCATCTCTCTCACGTCATCGAGCCGGGTGATCTGGCCGCCAGCGACACCGAGCGCCGTATCCAACGAAACGACGAACAGTTGCGAGACACCGGTGGCGAGCGGGAGCACATCTGGGCGGAACTGTCGGTCGAGGACGTGGAGTTCGCCCGGTTTGCAAACCGGCTACGCGTCGGTGGCATCATCGAGGACTGTTCCCGCGAGGACCAACTCGACAACCACCACACGATCAACGTCGAGGAACACGACGAACTCGAAGTAGAGAAGCGCTGGAAGCCCGATCAGCGCGACCGGATCGAGGAGGCTGTCGAGGCCACCGAGAACCCCGAGGTTGCCATTGCAACCGTCGAAGAGGGACAGGCCCACGTCCATACCGTCGCCCAGTACGGCACCGAGGAGCGAGCGACGATCACGGGACCGACCGGAAAGGGTGAGTACGCACGCTCCCGTTCGGAACTGTTCGAGGAACTGACCGCCGTGTTGCAACGCCAGGATGTGGACGCGATTATCCTCGCCGGTCCGGGGTTTACCAAACAGGACGCATTCGGGTATATCGAGGAACATGCATCGGGGTTGACCAAGCGGATCACGACCGTCGACACGAGCAGCGTTGGCGACCGTGGGGTCCACGAGGTGTTAAAACGCGGCGCCGTCGAGGACCTCCAGCAGGAGACCCGCATCGCCGAGGAGTCGGAGCTGATCGACGCGCTGATGGACCGCATCGCCGAGGGTGCCGAGGTCGCCTACGGGCCAGACACGGTCGAGACCGCCGCCGAATACGGGGCGATCGAAGATCTTCTCGTGCTCGATGAGCGACTACGTGCCGAGCGTGCCGGTGACGGTGACTGGGATGTCGACGTGGACGACATTGTCGAGACGACCGAACAGAAAGGCGGGGAGGTGACCGTGTTCTCGAGCGAATTCGATCCCGGCCGCCAGCTGCGAAATCTCGGCGGAATCGCGGCACTGCTTCGGTACCGATTGGAATGAATGTGTGCTTTGTCGCCGGTGGGTCGCCAATTCCGTCCGGACAGATCGTGCGAAACCATTTTTATCACTGCCTACAACAATGATCCATCTGGAGTTACACGAACGCACAGAATGACATCCAAAGAGTCAGCTGGAAGAGCAAAGTTCGAAGAGAGGACAACCAAAACCGCGGGACGGATCGTCAAGTACAGCCGCGAGATCTATCACCTGGACTCCGTCGAAGAGGTTGCGAATCTCTCACTCGAGGCAACCCCACAGGTCATCGACGGACACCCGTCGTCGGCTGTCATCGAGGTCCGGAACGACGAGCTACGCGTCCTCTCGAGTATGCTGTCCGGCCTCAGGGCGGGCGAGGATCCGGGTGCACTCGTCCGGGAGGCACACGAACACGACACTGTGGTGGTCTGTGCGGACGAGAGCGTCGAAGTAACGGTCGAACGGGATAACGTTCGGATCTGTGACCCGGCCGGGTGTGAGTCAGACCGCTATGGTGTTGTTACGCTGGCTGCTCCCACGGTCTACCGGGACGAACTCGGGGAGAGGGGAGCGATCCTGCTCGTTGCGTGGCCCTCCCTCGACAGAATGGAAGAGTATCACGTCACCCCGACGGATTATTTCGCGGAACATATCGCCACGGCTATCACGAACATCCGGTCGCGGGAGCGACTCGAACGAGCGCGTACCGACCTGGCAAAACGCAAGGAGATGGTCGAGGTCTACGACCGTCTGTTGCGCCACGACCTCGGGAACGACCTCCAGATCATCCATGGCTTCTCCGAGAGACTTCTCAGGGAGGCAGAGACAGACCAGTTCAGCGAGCAGGCAAAAAAGATCAAACGGACCGCCCAAAGCGCAAGCGAACTCATCGACAGCGTCGGTCAGACGGTACAGACTCTTCAGCAAGAGGGCGATCCCAAAGCGATGAAACTGGAGCCGATCCTTTCGAAGGTCGTCGACGAGGTCGACGGAAAGTTCGCCTCCCTCACGGTCGAGTACGATCCCGAGGAGTTCGACACACAGGTGTATGCCGCCGATCTTATCGACTCCGTGTTCACCAATATTCTCTCGAACGCCGCCGTCCACAACGACGAACCGGTCGTGGTGCGTGTCAAGGCGGGGGACCCAACACCGGATACGATCACTGTCTGTATCGCTGACGACGGGACCGGGATCCCCGAAGCGGTACGCGACGAACTGTTCGAGATGGGGAAAAAGGGTCCCGAAAGCGACGGGACCGGGTTCGGTCTGGGGCTTGCACGGACATTGGTCGAATCGTACGGCGGGGCGATCGAGGTATACGACAGCGATCGCGGCGGTGCGGAGTTTCAGATTACACTCGAACGGGCCTGACCTGAACGCACCGAATCGGCCAAGCGACTGCTCAGTCTGAGGTTGATACGTCGATCGAGAGACCGTCCCGGGCGAAGCGAACATCTCCGTCGTATGCATCGCCAATCGATGCGAGCATCTGTTCCTGGCGACCCTCGGTGTGGGGGTACAGATGGGTCAGATAGACCCGACCGACCTCGGCGTCGGCCTCGGCGAGAGTTTCCCCGAGTCGCTGGGGTGTGGGATGGTTGGAAACATCGACATCGTCGGGAAACGAGCAGTCGTGGGCGAGCACGGCCGATCCGTCGGCAAACTCCACGAGATCGGTGAACGCCTCGCTGTCGGCGCTGAACGTGAAGGTTGGGCCGGATTCGCCTGTCGGATCGAACCGGTATGCGAGACACTCCATCGAGTGACGTGTGTACATCGCGTCCACGACAAAGTCACAGAGATCGAAGCTTCCGGTTTCGGGATCGATCTCCCGGATCGTGAGGTCGATTCGGTCCTGCATGTATTCGTGGACATCGAGCAGTCCTTCGATCAGTTCCCTCGTCCCCGCCGGACCGACGATTGTCAGCGATTCCTCACCGGCCAGCCACCGAGCTTTCATCAGGGCCGGAATGTCCGAGACGTGGTCGAGATGGTGGTGTGTCAGGAGGAGTGTGTCGACCCCCTCGTATCCAACCCCGGTCTGTGCAAGGCCATGAAGCGCACCGCTGCCACAGTCGACCAGCAACGGCTTGCCGTCGCTTTGGAGAAGCAGTCCGGTCTGGAAACGCTCACCGGTTGGCATCGCACTGCCGGTACCGAGAAACGTGATTCTCATACCGCGACAGTCGGTCCGCAGGCGTGTTAGACCTTCGCGTTCGAACCCGCCTGCCGATAGATTCTGTCGAACTCACGCTCGTACGAAACCGTCCGGAGATTTAGAACTTCGCGTCCGGACCTTCGACGAGCCCCGCCTGCCCGATTTCGTTCCGTGCCTGTTCGAGTTCCATCACGCTCTCGCAGATCACGAGCGTTTCCTGGTCGTCGATGGCGTGAAACTGGTAGAGGTCGGGATCTGCGAGGTGCTGGAGCGCGTAGTGGTAGGCTCTGAGCGGATACCGTTCCGAGTCCGGGCCCCAGAGACTTAGATCGTACACGGCTGGGTCGTCCTGCAACGCCTCGAAGATCGCCACGTAGGCTTCGATGTCGTCGATATCGAGTGCTTTCTCCGGGACGATCACACCGGGTTCGTCCCCATCATCGATGGTGCTTGCCTCGTAGCTGACCGACTCGTACTCCTCGACGTACCCCCCAAGCAGTTCCTCGACCCCGTCGGGGGCGTGTTCCTCGTCGAGTCGCAGATAGATGCTGAACTCTCCCATTGGCTTTCGTTCGGCCCCGGCA
>JAQCMX010000146.1 GCA_028274885.1 Haloarculaceae archaeon | reverse complement strand
GTGGTCGTCGTGATACGGTTCCAGACGTTCCGTTGTCACGAGTTCGTACGATCCTTTCAGCTCAGATAATACTTCCTCGAAGACGGCGTCCGGCGCCCGCGTTACGTCCTCGCTTCGTGCCTTGATCGCCGCGATCAACTGTCCGTCGTCACGGAGAAACCGTCTGTTCTCGTGTGCCACTCTGGCCTGTCCTCTGGTGGCGACATCCTGAACGATCACGTCCACGGGTTCGACTATGTGGGCATACCGTTCGGGATGACGTGCGTCTTTCAATAACGGAAAGAGGTTTTGCCGGGAGGTCGCCACCGAGAGCAGCTCCCGCATCGGTCGCGGCGCGAACTCGACGGCGTATGTTGGTCCGGCGAAGTCGGCGACGTGGCTGGCTGTCGTGCCCGCGGCCGCACCGAGATAGAGGACGGTTTCATCACCTGAGAGGGCGGTCTCCACGCCCATCTCCAGGGTGGCACCGAGTTTGGAACGGTTGGGATCCCAGTGTCGCCACCCGTCTGCTATCGGTTCGCCGTAGACCTGTTCGCCACGGGTCGCAAGCCCCCTCACTCCGCCGATGTCACGCCTTTTTACGCCATCGGGAAGTGTCACGGTTCACCACGAGCGCGGATACGCTCTATCCTGTCTGTCAACTCCGCCTCGAGTTCGGGGCGATACTCGCCGCTGTAATGATCGATCCGTGCGGCAATCGAGAGCTTTCCCGCGAGGGCGCGTGCGGCCGATCCGCGATTGTCACGAGCAGTCCCGCTGACGTACTCGTGGGTGTATATGACGCCGTGCTTGGGAGACGGGCTATTGCCCTGGAGGTGGGCAAACAGCGCATCCTCTGCGCCCAGGACCTGGACGGTACCGCTGGGTTGTTTTGCCAGCGCTTCGAGCCCCCCTGCCAGTGACACGAGACGTGCTGCGAGTTCCGGTCCGGCGAGCGCCGAGAGGTTCGGTGCCACCTCCGGCGCTGTCCGTTGCACAAACGTTCGTACGCTGTCGATCTCGTCATCGAGTGCAGAGACCCTGCCGGCGAGCGAAGTTAAACGCCGTTCGACCGGCGAGTCGGGTTCTCTCTGTGCCAACTCGTTCAGGTAGGGTACGTCGATTGCCGCCTCGGGGTCATGTGTCCCGGCCCATTCACCGATTCGCTCGGTCAGTTCGTTGACCGTCTCCCGGAGATCATCGAGCGTCCGGATTGCGTGACTGAGTTGCTGGTCGTCGGCCTGCTCGCGTTTGGCAACCTCCGCTCGTGCGGTACGACGTGTTAGCCGGTGTAACAGTTCATAATAGCCCTGCTGATCCTCGACGAGGTCAGATTCGACGGCGAGCCGTGGCCAGTCGTCGGGCTCCTCGGCCGTTCCCTTCCTGATCGCTTTCGCTGCCCCCGAGAGTGTCTCCGGATCGACATCCACAAACCAGGCGTCCTCCGCGTTGGCGTCGGCAGTCATACCTACCGCTTGGACCCTGGTGCGTAAATTGGTTCCCGATTCCGGTGTTCTCCGCCTTCCTCACGTCGGGTTGCCGGTGATCGAAAGGCACAGTCTGCCCGAGAACTGTCCCCGGCGATCCGGTCTACGTGTCTATTTTCGGCCGAACACACCGAACCAGCTCCGAGCGTCCCCTCCTTTTTTGACACTGTTCGATGTACACGACTATCATGTCTCCAGAGTCCGGATGTGATCCCCCAACCGGCGAGCCAGCCTGGATGCAGGCCGAACGGGACTACCGGGACGAACTGCGCGAGCGTGGGACGATCCCGGAGTTGTTCGAGGAAAGCGCACGGAGACGGCTCGACTCGCGAGCACAGCTGTACAAAGGGGGGGTGTACGAGCGGTCGGTGCGGCTTCCCGAGCCCCCCGATGGGGAGTACGGCGCCGTAACGTACGGGGAACTGCGTGAAATCGTCAGATCCCTCGCTGCAGGGTTTCGGCACGTGGGATTCGAAGGCGGTGACCGTGTGGGGATCTTCGCAAGTACCCGCATGGAGTGGACACAGAGTGACCTGGCACTCCTGGCCGCGGGGTGTACCGTTACGACAGTGTACGCCGATTCATCCCGTGACCAGGTTAGGTACCTCCTCGGCGATCCGGAAGCCACCGGCGTGATTGTCGAAAACGAGACACTTCTCGACCGACTTCTCGATGTCGAGGACGAACTCGATGTATCTGTGATCGTTCTGATCGACGAGCCGGACACAGCGTACGAACGTGATGATATCTACACGCTCGGGGAGATACGTGAACTCGGGCAGGCGGTATACGAGTACGAGCAGTACCAGGCGTGGCTGTCGGAGACCGATCCCGACGATCCTGCGAGTCTCATCTACACCTCCGGAACGACCGGAAAACCGAAAGGGGTCCGACTGACACACTGGAACTTTCGGTCGAACATTCACCAGATCCGGCGCAGGGTTGGCCCCCGGCCCGAAGATCCCGACCGGTTCGCAATCGACCGGGATCTGGTGACAATTTCCTTTCTCCCTCTCGCACACGTCTTCGAGCGACTCGTCGGACAGTTCCTGATGCTTGGCTCGGGAGCCACCGTGGGGTACGCCGAGAGTTCGGACACGGTTGCGGAAGACCTGAAGAAAATCCGACCACACACCGGTGCCAGTGTGCCGCGGGTGTACGAACGGATCTTCGACAATATGCGATCGCAGGCCGGGGACAGTTCAATCGAGGCGGTCGGGTCACTCAAAGAACGGATCTTCGAGTGGAGCCTCGACGTTGCCAGAACGTACCAATCTGTCGATGATCCAGGCCGGTGGCTACGTGTTAAACACGGGCTTGCGAACAGACTCGTCTACAACACGATCAAACAGGAACTGGGTGGTCGGATCAAATTCATGATCTCGGGCGGCGGACGTCTCAGCGAGCGCCTGACGCAACTGTTCGTCGGGATGGGGATCCCGATTCTGGAAGGGTACGGGCTCACGGAAACCGCGCCGGTTGTCTCGGTGAATTCGCCGGACGATATCAGACCGGGAACGCTCGGACCCCCGCTGGTGGGCGTCGACGTGGCACTGGACGTCTCACAGGCTCCGGATCGAGAACTGTCCGGACCGGACAGCGAACTCGGTGAACTGCTGGTCCGCGGGGACAACGTGACAGACGGGTACTGGCGGACCCCCGGTGCCACGGATCGGGCCTTCGTCACCGACCCCGATACCGTGCCCTCGGGACAAACAGACGCGACAAGAGGAAAAGACGGTGACGGGCAAGCCGAAACCACCGAAAACTCGGACCGAACGCCCAGCAACGGGGATACCAGGTGGTTCAAAACGGGTGATCTCGTGGAGCAAACCGGGGACGGGTACCTGATCTTTCACGAGCGGATCAAACAGTTGCTGGTTTTGAGTACCGGAAAAAACGTCGCCCCGGGTCCGATCGAGGATGCCTTTGCCACGAACGAGCGCATCACACAGGCGATGGTCGTAGGCGACGGTCGGAAGTTCGTCGGGGCGCTCATCGTCCCCAACTTCGAGCGTCTCGAACAGTGGGCGGAACTGAACGGCTACGACCTCCCCGCAGACAGGGACTCGCTCTGTGAGCACGAACGGGCCCACGAGTGGGTTCAGGTTGCCGTGGATACTGTCAACGAGGGTCTCGAACGCGTAGAGCGGATCAAGCAGTTCGAACTCCTTCCGGCCGAATGGAGCAGTGAAAACGACATGCTGACACCTTCGATGAAAAAAAAACGCCGGAACATCAAGCGTACATACAATGAAAAAATAGCGGCAATCTACGACGAGTGACGGCACCGCCGTCCGGCCGAACCGTTCGCTCGCCCGTCAGGCAAGCCACTCGTCCGGTTTCGTGTCGTAATCGATGTCGGTGGCTGCGAGGTGTTCGACCGCATCCCAGGAAAGATCGACCTCCTCGAACTCCATGCCGTCGTATCGGATCTCCAGACCTTTCTCCTCTGCTTCCGGTTCCCTGTCCCGTCTGCGAGCCACCTCGATGTGATGTTCGTCGTACTCCTTTTGGATCGTTCTCAGCGCCACCGGCCGTCCCCAGAGTTCGAAGATCCGTTCGAGCGTGTCCCGTGCCTCTCCCAGATCGAGCGCAACACCGTTGTACTGGTGCTCGAGGAGCAGTTCGTTCCGGTTCCGGTAGTTGCCGTCGGAGACCGTGATCGTGGGTTTGCCGAAGTTCGTAAACTGGAGCATGAGCTTCTTTTTGACGTCCTTGTAATCGACAGACGTGACGCGATACTCCTCCGCTGACTGGACGTATTCGTAGGTGAAATAATCGTGTTCGTCGACGAACTCCTGGGTGAGAAACTCGTCGAGAAAGGTCACGTCGTTGTGGCTCTCACGAACCTCCCGCATCCGGGTCCAGCCAACCGTGTAGTCGACTGCTGCAATCGCCTCCTCCACGCTGGCGTAGCGATCCGTCTCGAACAGATACCGGGAGATGCGTTCCAGCTCTTCCATCGAGATCCGGGAGAGATAGCCACGGTTCTCCGGCTTGACCAACGAGTAGTGACGCTCCGCGAGCCCCTCCTCGGTGAGGAGCTTCCACGGGTACTTTTCGAGGTTGATCTCGCCTGCTCGTGCGGCAGCGAGCCCCTCGCTGTCGATCCTGGGATCTGATTCGGGCACCTCTGTGAGCGAATCGGGATCGACCTCCGCGACCAGATCAGCAGGCTCGAGCATCGATACCACGTGTTCGAAATCGACGGTATCGTGGAAGTTTCGCCAGGTGATGCCGTCGACCCGCAACAGATGCTCGACGACGTGGCGTCGGTTCTCCGTATTCTCGACGTACTGCCAGAGTTGGAGGCCCAGACTGTACGGATTCAGTCCGCCCGAACCCAACACCTGGGACATGTGATCGGCGTAGGTGATGAACTCGTCTGCGTCCGCGAAGTTCTCCCCGGCCATCATCAACGACTCCCAGTAACTGGCCCACCCCTCGTTCAGTACCTTTGTCATCTTCTGCGGTGCAAAGTAGTAGGCTTCTCTGCGCAGAATCTCCAGCACGTCAGCCTGCCAGTCCTCTAGATCGACCGCCCGCTCGGTATCCTCGTCGTACTGCTTGCCGTACTTGCACAGGAACCCAAGGACGTCGGTATCAGGCTCCTCTGGAACGGTCATGTGCTCCTCGTCTTCCTCGCGGGCTTGCAACCAGTCCTCGTCGAAGACCTGTGATTTGACCTCCTCCGAGAGGTCGAGTTCGTCGAGCTGGTCCTCGATGTCCCCAACTTCGCCCTCGCGTTCCGTGTTGGCCGGGGAAACGGGCCGATATGCCTCGTACTGGTCGATGTTATCCTCAAGACACAGGATGTGATCGATCCAGCGTTCCACGTCCCCCCGGTCGATCTCCGGATCCTGCATGTACGATTCGATCGCGTCAGCGTGCCGGGAGAGCAAAGATGCCGCGTTGGGATCGTCGCTGAACATCCCGAACCACTGGTTGTTCGCGAAGAAATCAGAGTGTGCCTCGACGTGGGTGATAACCGCCTTCTGATCTGCGAGGCTGTTTGACACCTGGAGGAAGGCGTGGGCCGGATTATCGTTGTTGACAATCTCGAAGGCCTTCCCCCCGAGGAACTGGCCCTGTTTCTGTTGGCGGTCGTAGGTCATCCCCCATCGCCAGTGTGGGTACCGCTTTTGGAACCCACCGTATGCGATCAGTTCGTTCATCTCGTCGTAGTTGACGATCCAGTAGTTGACAGGGTAGGCATCCAGACCCAGTTTCTCGGCGAGGGCGCCTGCTTCGCTCACCGGCTCTTCGAGACGGTCGGCTTCCCACTGCATCTCGACATCGGCGGTCGCCCAACCTGTCTTGGCTTCGTCGCGTTCTGTTTCCGCGTTACTCCCCCGTATGTCCGGTTCTGACTCGCGTCTGTTTGGGAACTCTGTGTCGTCGCTCATGATTGCTCCGTACTGAGTACCTCGTAGATCGCATCGGTCACGTCCTCGGGACTGGAGACGTACGTCACGGCCACGTCCTCGGCGTCGCGGAAGTGCCGCTCAACCTCTTCGGCGTGTGTCGCGTTGATTGCGTTGCCCGACGGCTGGGTTTCTACGTACGCATGGAGGTTCGCACTGATCTCTTCCATCAGCGGGATGACTGCCTCCTCGGTGTCGTTCGACGAGTTTTCCGAATCACCGGCCGCAAACACGTAGCGGTTCCACTCGCTGAAGGGGTACTCCTCCTCCAGGCGCTCTGCGGCAAGTTCGTACGCGGTGGAAATACGGGTCCCGCCCCCGGATCGGATGCCGAAGAAATCGTCGCGTTCGACCTCCCAGGCCTCTGCATCGTGGGCGATGTAGACAAACTCCGCGTTGTCGTATTTGCCCTGGAGATACCAGTCAAGTGGGGTGAACGTCCGCTCGACGAGTTCCCGCTTTTGCTTTCGCATGCTGCCGGACACGTCGCGGATATTGACCACGACGACGTTCTTTTCACGCTCTTTGACGATCTCCGGGTAGCGATAGCGTTCGTCCTCCCGACGGAAGGGGATCTGATCGACCCCGTCCCGTCTGATGCGTACCCGTGGATCCTCCCGGTCGACAGCCGCCTCCATCTCCGCCCTGTTCCTGTAGATGGTCCGTTCACTCGCCGGAATATCCTCGTAGGCCTCCTGGAGCCATGGGAGCGAGACAGGGATGTTCTCCTCGGTGCGGGCCCACTCGAAGGCCCGCTGGGGTCCCCAGCCATCGATTTTCAGCACTGCCCGCACGTACTCCTCGTCGAAATCCATCCCGAGTTTGCGCTTGAGCCCCTCTTTGAACAATCGCTCAAAGTCGAGTGTGCTCGTCGGCCCTGTCCGCGTGATGTCGGTGAAATCGCCTTCTGTCTCCTCGATCACCTTCTTGCCTTTCGGGTCCAGGTCAAGCCCGAGTTCCTCGTCCAACTCCTCGGCGAACTCCTCGGGGTCCATCTCGTAGTACTCGTGGTCACCACCTTCCTCACCGGGTTCACCCTCCTCCTCGTCACCGTCGTCGGGTTCCGGCTGGCCAACCGGCTGGCCAACGTCCGGCGTCTCACCGTCGCCCTGTCCGACGCCGCCCTTGTCCCGCTGGTCGTAGGTAAACTCCGGGAGATCGACGATCTTGATCGGAATCCGGACCGAATCCTGTCGGCTCCCCCCGAGGTCGCCGTAGGTGATGAAGTCAGCGAGATCCTGTCGGCGGTTCTCCCCGACTTCGCGAAACCTGTCAAGGTCGTCGATCAGTCCCATTTGTAACTCACCTGGCTCATGACGTGTCTGCTTGTCAGTTCGGCGGACGCTTCGCTGTACTCGAACAGTTCCTGCATGTTTCGGATTGTTTGCTCTTTGATGACCGCGGTCTCGGTTCCGTCCGGCGGATTGTCCCACTGTTGGGGATCGAAATCCTCGAACGTCCGTCTGACGTCGTCCCAGTCGTGACTCCCGAGGACCGATTTGATGATGGGTATCTCCTTTGGATTGATCTCCGAGACCCGAAACTCCTCGTCACGGTTGCGCCAGGCGTGTCTGTTCAGGGCCGTGATGATCTGTTCTTCCCGGAACCCCCTGACGGCGTCCCGCGGCTCGTTACCAACGTAGTCCTCATCCGCAAACCGACCAAGATGTTCGATTTCGAAAATCTTCATCTGTAAGGCGTCGGGTTCGATCCGTTCGCCCCGCTCGTTCTGGATTGTCTCCCCTTCCGACCACGCGTAGACGTGTTCTACGTACTCCTCGACAGTCCGTTCGTCGACGCGTTTGTCCCGCATGATTGCATCGAGGACATCCGTCTCTTGCTGTGTGAAGATATGATCTTTCACCGGAACGACCCGCTGTTCGAACTCGGATATCTCGCGTTCGGAAAACACCGGGGCGGCCGAGAGACGGTTCGCCATCGCGTCCAGGATGTCCCGGGGCATGATGATATCCTGGACTGGGAGTTCGTCGTGGAACCGTTCGGACTCCTCGTGCAGGAGGTCGGCGATCACGTCCCGCGTGTAGGTGACCGGGATACCGTGGCTCCCGTCTGTCGCATCGTCCTCGAAGGAAAACTCCTCCGTGTCGCGTCGTTCCTCATCGATGCGGAGGTACCCGCGATCGAAGAGGAGTGCCTTGTCCACGAGATCCAGGTCCTCGGGCAGATCCCCTACATCGAGCCTCGAAGCGACCGAGTAAAGGGCCGCGGCCTCGATGGTGTGGGGTGCGAGTTCGCGTTCGGTCACGTCGTCATCGCTTCTGACGCTGATCCGCAGTGGCTCGCGGATCCACTCCTCAAGTTGGTCCCAGGTGTTTGCGTCCCACACTTCGGTTTTATCCGTCAGTTCGCGGTGGAGCAACTCCGATTCGAGCGAGAGGTTCGTCAGGTACGCAAACTCGTGTCTGTCCAGCCGGCGTTTGAGCGCCTTCAATGGGTCCTGACCCTCGCGGTCGGCGTGCTTGTCGAGCTGGGCCTCCAGATCAGGGTTCGAGATGATGATCAGCTGCGTATCGACATCCATCCCGATTGATTTGTCGAGCTTGACACGGCCCTCGTCGGGGACGTTGAGCAGTTTCTGTAGGAGGTCGGCGTGCTGTGAGGCATCCTCGACGATCGTGATGAGCCCGTTCCCCTGCGAGAGCACACCGTCGTAGGAAAACGCCTGTGGGTTCTTCCGACCCCGGGAGTCCAGTTCCCGCAACATACCAGCCATCCACGACCCAACGAGTCGTTCCTTGGGTTGTCCGGCGTCCTCGGAGTGGAGAATACCGATCCCGTCTCCGATGTCGACGACGAAGTTTTTGACCCGCAGGTGTTTCCGATCGCTCACGGCCGAGAAAAGATCCTCGACGCCCTGCCGGCGGTACTCCTCTTCGAGATACTCGTAGGCCTCCCGGCAGAACGGATCCAGATTGCTGTCGGCCCGAACGGGGATGTGGTCGTCGAGTCGCGAATTGAGTGTGGCGACGAGTTCCTCCCGGACAGCCGGCGGAAACACCGATATCGGGTTGGACTGGACCGGACTCTCGTACCAGTCTTCCTCGTCGCTGGTCGGTTCGTCCCCGTAGGTGAGCCCTGGGTCACCGTCAACGCCCGCTACATTCCACTCGACCGTGTAGCGCCGCCCCGCCTCGGTTTTCGAGTACTCGCGCAACCCGTTGACGAGACAGCGTTTGAGTTCGGACTTGCCCGTTGCAGTCGGGCCGTCAAGCCACAGGATCTTCTCCTCTTTCCCGCGGCCGGCGGCGATCGAGCGCAGATCGTCGACAAACCTGTTCAGGACCGCAGTGTTGCCGAGGATCGCGTGTTCGCCGTCGTTCCATGGATCGTCGAAAAACCGGTACCGGCGTTTCTCCTCACCCTCCTCGATGACCGTCCGCGTGCCGGCGTGTTCGATTGCGTCGAGGAGGTACTTCGATGCGTGGGCCGCCAGAGCTGGTTGCTCGAGGAGGCGGTCGACAAACTCACTGAGGCTCAGTGGCTCCTCGTAGGTCCGCTCTAATGCGCTGTCGGCGGAATTGACGAAATCTCTGCCCGTTTCTCTGCCGCTGTCACCTCGCGTCGTGTTGTCCGGTTCTGACTCGCGTCGCACTGTTTCACTCCTCCAGTTCGCTCTTTGCGACCTCTGCGCCCGCGAACTCGAGCACCTCCTTGGCCCCCTCCTCGGAGTAGCCTTGCTCGATGAGCGCATCGATCCACTGGTTTCGTTCGTCGTCGTCCATCTCACCGCTTGCGACCAGCGCCGAGAAGTTGATATTGTGTTTCTTGTCCTCCCAGAGCTTCCGTTCGAGCGCCCGGCGCAACCGGTCGTTGTCCTGCGGGTCGAACGTCTCACCCTCACGGGCCCGCCGGGAAACCCAGTTTGCGACCTCCTGCCGGAAGTCGTCCTTGCGGTCCTCCGGGAGTTCGAGTTTCTCTTCGACACCCCTGAGGAACTGTTCGTCGGGCTCCTGTTCACGGCCGGTGATCTCGTCTTCGACGGTGTCGTCATCGATATACGCCATCACGTGATCCATGTACTTCTCACCCTGTCGCTGGATCTCGTCGACATCGTAGGCGAGTGCATGGCGCACATCCTCGATTGCACGCTCCTTGTACTCCTCGCGGACGAGTTCGAGATACCGGTAGTACGTCTCGAACATCTCCTCGGAAATGGAGCCGTGGTTTTCGAGGTTCCCCTCCAGATGATTAAACGTCGTCAGGGGCGAGAGAAACGACCGTGACCGGTGCATGGAGTCCATGATGGCTTCAGCAATCTCGTCACCGATAAAGCGGGGCGAGATCCCTTCCATACCCTCCCCGATGTCGGCTTTCTCGTCTGCCTCCTCGCGGAGTTTCCTGACGTCTACGTCATCGGTTTCGTCTATCTCACCGTTGTAGGCTTTGGCCTTCTGAATCATGTCGACCGTACTCTCGTCGGGCTCTTCGATACGGGTGAGCACGCCCAAGAGCCCAGCCATCTCTAAGGTGTGTGGTTCGACCTGGATATCGGGCAGGTCCGCGTTGCGCAGCATCTTCCGATAGATGTGGGCCTCGTCCTCGTAGGAGAGCACGTACGGGAAATCGATCCGCTTCGTCCGGTCGTTGAACGCCTCCATCTTCTCGTCGCCTTTCTTTTCGCGGTACTCGGGCATGTTCGTCCGCCCGACGATCACCTGATCGATGTCGATCCGGGGGTTGTTTTTCGGTTTGATCGTCTTCTCCTGTGTCGCGTGGAGGAAGTCATAGAGAAACTCCCGCTGGAGTTTCAGGAGTTCCTCGCCGGAGAAGACGCCTCTGTTCGCATTGCAAAATGCCCCCGAATAATCGAACGAGCGTGGATCCGATTCGCCGTAGATAGCAATCTTTGAATAGTTGACATCACCGGTCAGCTCCGTCTCGTCCTGATTTTTCTTGTCCTTGGGCTCGAACGTCTCAACCGCCTGTCGCTTGTTCTCGTCTGCCAGCAGACGGATAATCTCGACGTGATTTTCGAGTACCGCCTGCAGGTCGTCGTCGTAGTACGCGAGCAGACGATCCATATAGAATTCGCTCGCCGGGTCCAGAGCCTGTTCGTTGCGAATTGTGTAGGGTGCTTCCAGAATGTCGTTTATGTCCTCGATAACGCCGTCGCGCTGTTCCTGTGGGAGTAACACAATCGGATCCTGATTCATCGGCGACCGAACCACGTCGTCGGCCGGATCCTGATCCGGGATCACGTCACAGAGATTCGTCCACCGGAACGTGTACATCCGACCCTCGTCTCGTGCGGTGTAGTCCTCGAAGTAGGTCCGGACCTGTGAATCGAAGTCGGATTTCCCGGATCCCACGGGGCCGAGCAGTAACATAATACGACGCTCGGGCCCGAGCCCGCGGGCGCCCGACTTGACCTTATTGACAAACTCGTGGATCGACTCGTGGATCACGCGTCCGTAAAACGTGTTCTCACCGTCGTTGCTGGGGTCCTCGGAGGCCAGCTTGTACTCTACGACACCCGCGTCCTCGTCGTACTCTGTGCCGTAGAAATCGAACATATCCGCGAGTCGCTGGTGTGCGTTCCGGGCGATTTTCGGCTCCTCGTACAACTCGTCGAGGTACCAGTCGAACGAACGGCTCTGTCTCAAATCGCTCGGAATTGTGTCTCTGTACTCGCTGCTCAACGTCTCGAGGGTGTTTCTGTTTTTGCTCATGCTATCACAGACGGGGGGGTTCGGCTGTCTCGGTTCGCCATGGCTTCAGCTGGCACTTTGCGTCCGTCTGAACTGACGGGAACCAGTTCGATCGAGGGTGCAACATTCACACCGAGTCTTATACTCATGTGTTCTCATACCACACGGAGCCGGCCACCACACCATGTCCATGAGCGACCACGTCTCGGAGGACGACTACCGATACTACTTAATGTAATAACTCTA
>JAQCMX010000009.1 GCA_028274885.1 Haloarculaceae archaeon | reverse complement strand
ATTGCCTGTTTCATTCGTCTCTGATTTCCTGGATCGTCCTGATCAATCGTGTGGATGTGTCTGTGTGAGCGCCTCACGGACCGCGTTCGTATGACCGAGGATAGTGATGTGGTCACCGTACTCAAGGGTCAAATCCTGCTGGGGCACCTCGTTGTCCCCGTCGCGTCCGACGAGCGCAATGTGGACCCCGTCGGGCAGTTCGTCGCTCAACTCCGCGACAGTCATCCCGGTGAGGTCCTCCGCTGTTACCTCGATTTCCTGTACGTCACCCGACCGGCCCAGTTCCGTCATCCAGTTGGCAATCGCAGGGCGTTCGATTGCGTTGTCCATCGCCCACGCCGTGGCGTCCGTGGAAGAGATTGCCTGTACACCGAGTTCCTCGAACGGCTCGACGTTTTCGGGGTTGTTGGCTCTGGCGACGACGGTGTCGACATCGAACCGCGACGTGGCCAGCTGACAGGCGAGCAGATTGGCATCGTCGTCGGCTGTCGCGGCGATGACGATCTTTGCGTTGTCGGCCCCGGCCTCGGCGAGTGCCTCCGAGTCGGTCCCGTTTCCGTGTTGGACGGTGAAACCGGCACCACGAGCCTGCTCGATGATCGACGTATCCTCCTCGATCAACACGACATCCTCCCCTCGTTCCTGGAGCCGTTCGGCGAGTGACCGACCGACTTTGCCGGCACCGACCACGAGTATACGCATGGGAAGTATATCGAGCCGCTCGGCTATCTTTCTTGCGAGTCCGCCCTGCAACACCACGGTCACCAGGATGACCAGAAACACCGTCCCCGCCAGAACATCCGCCTGTGCCGCAAGCGCGGGCGCTCCCTGTTCTTCGGCGATGGCCGTCAGTTCGACCGCAAACAACGTCGCGACCGAGGCAGGAATGATCCCGCGGGGAGCAACCAGACTGACAAACAGTTTCTCCCCGGTGGTGAAATTCGAGCCAGCCGTCGAAAAAAAGACGATCAGGGGCCGGAGCACGAACATCAAAACCAAAACGAGCACCACCCCACCGACACCCAGATCCAGCAGCGTCTCGATTTCGATCAGTGCCGCAAGCGCGATGAACACGAACGAGAGAACGATCAGCGTAATATCACCTTTGAACTCCTCGATGTCCTCCTTGTAGGGGATATCCGCGTTTCCAAGGATGACCCCGGCGGTCGCAACGGCAGCAATCCCAGCCTCTGCGGCGATCGTATCCGCAACGCTGAACGCGACGATTGCTCCGGCAAACGAGAGCAGTCGGGCGTTCTGGGGGGCATTTTCCGGCGAGAGGTCGATGTGCTTTATTAGATACCACAGTACCGCGGCAACGAGGATGCCAACGCCGAGACCGACGCCGATCCGCTCGGCAAACGCACTCACGAAGTTGTCCGGTGAGAGTTGCTGGGCGGTGACCGCCTTGAACACCACGACTGCCATGACAGCGGCGGTGACGTCGTTGACGATCCCCTCCGTCTCAAGCACAGCCCCGACCGGCCGACGAACGGGCACCACCTCCAGGATGGGCGTGATCACCGTCGGTCCCGTTGCAACGAGCAACGCGCCGACGACAAGCGCAATCCCCCAGTCCGCATCGAGAAGCAACCGGACCGCAACGGCCGTGCCGAGAAAGGAAATGAGCGCCCCGATCGTGACGAGACGCAGCGCGACCGATGGCGTCTCCCGAAGTTTGTCGAGGTGGAGGTGAAACGCCCCTTCGAAGACGATAATCGCGACGCTCAGCCCGACGATTGTCGAGAGCGCACCACCGAAGGCGTCTCTCGTCACAATCCCGAGCCCCTTTGGTCCGATTGCGATCCCGGCCAGGATGAGAAACAGCACGCTCGGAACGCGGTACCGATCGGAGATGATCTGGGATGCAACACCGAGCGCGACGATGATCGCGACGATCAACAGCAGGCTCGGTTCGCTACCCCCGGTAGTCGATGGAATCATTGGATCTGACTGGTCTTCCGGTCCGTTCGTCCCGTTCACTCGGATGACGCTGTCATCGATGGAACGGTTGTCTGCCTCTAATGTATTGTGCTCTCGGTATCTCCTGCTGTGAACCGTTCTCACCCGGTTTTTCCCCAAACCGTCTGATAGTGATTACTGCGATCATTTTCGTGACCACGTCACAGAGATCGGTGTGACACAACGGTTCCCCCGCGTTCTGTTTCGCAATGGCGGTAAAGACTCACAATAATCACTATGACAGCTGGGTGATATGGCCGCCAGCCCGGTTGTCTGTGCTGTACGTTTTATATCATCCAGGCACGAACGGTGGATATGGAGATTCGAGAAGCCCGCGCGCGGGACCGACCGGCGCTCAGAGACGTCGCGCGCCGATCGCTGCAGGCCTCCTACTCGCTGGATCCCAAAGCGATCAACAGCGCGGTCGAGGAATGGTACGACGAGAACAGGCTCAGAGACATGCTTGCAGACGAGGAGAAACTCCTGCTCGTGGTCCACGTGGAGGGTCAGGCAGTTGCTTTTTCCGACAGCATCATCTCCGGGGAATCCACCGGAGAACTGCTCTGGTTACACGTCGATCCGGACTATCGCGGCAAAAACTACGGCGAACACCTTTTCGAGGCGACCCGGAAACACCTCTCCGATCAGGGGGCGACCACCCTCCAGGGACGGGTGCTCGCCGACAACGTCGGCGGAAACACCTTCTATCAGGAACAGGGCCTGACCAAGGTCGGCGAGGAGGAAGTGGAGATCGACGGGACAGCCTACGTCGAAAACGTCTACGCACAACTCAAGGAGGACAAAATCAAACAGGTGGATGCCGACGGTGAGACGGTCTACGTCCACCGCGAGAACACTGAAACAGGGTCGATCGCCCCATTCCACGTCGTCTTTACCGAGAAAGACGGTGAAGATATCTACGGCTACTGGTGTTCGAAGTGTGATGCATCAGCCAACGCGATGGATGCCATGGGACGTATCCAGTGTGACAGCTGCGGCAACGCACGGAAGCCAACGCGGTGGGACTCGGCGTATCTTTAAAAATCCCCTCGCATCGCGTCGAACAGTCGTTCGATCAACTCCTCGGGGATTAGGTGAGTTGGACGTCCGTAATGTCGTAGTGGCGCTTGGCAAGTCGCCGTGCTGCCTCGATATTTTTTCCGCCCGCACCGATCGCGGCCCCGCGGTCTTCCTGTGCGACCTCGACGTATGCGAGTCGGTCGTCATTCTCGCTGATCGTGACGTTGTAGACCGCTGCGGGGGCGAGCGCGTTCGCGACGAGATCCTCCGGCCTGTCGGCGTCCTCGACGAGCTTGATCGGGCGGCCGATCTCCGACTCGACGCGCCTGACGTGTTCGCCGCCGGTGCCGATGGCTTTCCCCATCTCGCCGGTCTTGATCAGGAAGATAACGCGGTCGGTCTCCTCGTCGACGAGACAGTCACGGACGGTTGCCTCCGTTTCCGCCTCGAACAGTGCGGCCAACTGTCGTGCCTCGTCGGAGAGTCTGATTGTCATCCTCAGTCGGCCTGTTCGTTCGCACTCATCCGCAGGTTTACGTCGCCGGTACCGAGCTTGATCGGCTTCCCGACGATCACGTTCTCCGTCACCCCTTCGAGTTCGTCCACTTCACCGTGGATGGCCGCATCGAGCAGGTGACTGACGGTGACCTCGAAGGCTGCACGCGCCAGTACCGAGTCCTTGGAGCCGGAGATCCCGTGACGGCCGATCGATTCGATGGTTCCCTCGTTGGTCATGATGTCGGCCACGAGCATCAGGTGGCGGATGTTTACGTCGTCAAGCCCCTGCTCTTCGAGGGTGTTCATCGTCTCCTCGATGATCGCCTCCCGGGCTGCTTCTACCCCCAGGTTCCTGTATATCTCGTGGATGTTGTTACAGGTCGTCCGGGAGGCGTCGACGCCCTCGATGTCGAGGACTGTCCCGAAGTCCGACCCTTCGGTGTAGAGCACGAACTCCTCGCCTTTCTCGGTCTCTTCTTTCCGGATGACAACCCGGGTTATCTCTTCGATTCCTTTGAACACGATCTCGCGGAGTTCCTCGACCAGTTGGAGCAGATCCCGATAGGACGGCTCCTCCGGACCGAACTGGATCGCCAGACCGCGCTGGGCGGTTTCCACACCGAGTTCCGACTCGATTGTCTCGGAGATCTCCTCGGCGACAGCGATGGGATCCTCGACGGTCGGCCACCGCTCGCGCAGTGTGTCCTCGTTCAGCGCCACCTGTACGACCATGTCCGCCACGTTCGTCGAGACATCGCCAAGCTGGAGGATCTTCGTCGCCTCGATGTTCCAGACGACCTCGTGGGCTTTCTCACGGTCCTCGGCGTACTCCTCCTCGAGGTGGACGGTCATCATCGGCGTGTCGGGTTCCTTGCGGGCGTCGACCAACTCGATGAGCCGCGGAAGCCCCTGTGTCACGTCGATCTCCGCCACGCCCGCGTAGTGGAACGTGTTCATGGTCATCTGGGTTCCGGGTTCACCGATCGACTGGGCGCTGACGGTCCCGACCGGATCCAGCGGATCGACGCGGGAGTCGACATACTGGCTCTCGGTCGCCTGCAGGATCTCGTCGGCCTCCTCTACGGTCACGTCGCGGTCCTCGATCGTGCTGTAGACCTCGTCTTTGAGTCGCCGCGGCAGTTCACTGTCCTCGACGATAACCTCGATGTCTGTGTGTAGATCGTACTCTGTCATGGGTATCAGTCCCCGCTCTGAGCGAGCCACCACTCGTCGGCGTGCTCCGAGAGGTTGGTCGGTTCCGTACCCTCCCCCAGGAAACGGGACTTTTCGGTGTCGCTTTCGAATTCGCTTTCCAGTACCTGATCCGCGATCGCCTCCACGTCGACAGCCGGTTCGTCGTCGCTGCTCGAGACCTCCACAGGGGAGGTTCCGTCCTCACCAAACTCGAACTGGACGATCGTATCCGAGGTGTCCCGAACTGTCCCGTCGTACTGGGCTTCGAGTTCCGAGAGGGCATTGATGAGTCGGCGCTGGAGGTAGCCGGACTTGGAGGTCCGGACCGCCGTATCGACCAGGCCCTCGCGGCCGCCCATCGCGTGGAAGAAAAACTCCCGCGGTTCGAGCCCCTCGCGGTAGGAGTGTTCGACGAATCCGTGGGCCTCCGCCGAGAGATCGTGTTCTTTGAAATGGCTGAGTGTGCGGTTCTCGTAGCCACGGTTGATTCGCTCGCCCCGGACTGCCTGTTGGCCCACGCAACCGGCCATCTGCGTGAGGTTCAACATCGAGCCACGCGCCCCGGATTCGGCCATGATGACCGCAGGGTTGTCACTCGCAAAGTGGTCCTCGGCGATGTCGCCGGCGGAGTCGCGGGCCTGTCCGAGCGTCTGCATGATCTTCATCTCCAGCGTTTCGTCGACCGTCCGACCTGGCAGGGACTCGAGATCACCCTGCTCGTAAGCCCCGATCAGTTCCCCAACACGCTCGTAGGCGTTTTCGATTGCCTCGTCGACCTGTGTGTCTGCCTCTGCCGGGATCGACTCGTCGTCGATACCGATCGAGAAACCAAAGTGCATGATCGTCCGGACCGCGACCGAGGAGACCTCGTTGATGAAGATCCTGGCCCGCGTCCGGGAGTACATCTTCGCGATCGTGTCGACGATTTCGCCGCCGAAGGCCCCGACAGCATCCTCGTCGATCGTGCCCTCGAGGAGTTGTCCGTCCTCGATGACGACCGTATCCCCCGCCGAGGAGGTAAACTCGAGGGCCAGATCGTCCGGCAGCAACTCCGAGAACAGTGACCGCCCGGTCCAGTAGGCCTCCTCGTCCTCGCGGCCGTCGGGTTCGGGCAGTTCGTCGATCCGCGTTGCCCGGAGCAGATCCAGCGACTGGGTCTCGTTGAACCGGGGGTTCTGGTTGGTCAACAGGTACGTCGCGGTGACGTGGTCCTGAATCGCACCCAGGATGTTCTCCCCGAAGCGTGGACTGAGCATCTGCTCTTGAACGCGCATGAGTACACGTGCCTCCGCCCGTGCCTCCTCGTTTTGTAGGGCGTGCATGTTCATCTCGTCACCGTCGAAGTCAGCGTTGTACGGTGGACAGACGACGGTATTCAGACGGAACGTCTTGTACGGCATCACGACGACCTCGTGGGCCATAATCGACATCCGGTGTAGCGACGGCTGCCGGTTGAAGATGATGATGTCCCCGTCGATGAGATGCCGGGACACCTCCCAACCGGGTTCGACCTTCTCGGCGAGTTCCTCACAGTTTTTTTCCGTCACCTTCAGCCGTCGGCCATCCGCTCGTGTGACGTAGTTCGCGCCCGGATGGCCCGCCGGTCCGTTGCTCACGTACCGGCGTGCCTCGTCGAGATTCCGCTCGTTGACGTTCATCGTCTGGGTCATCTCCGTGGCAACCCGCTCCGGGACGCCGACCTCGTTGAGGCTGAGTGTCGGGTCCGGCGAGATGACTGTCCGAGCCGAGAAGTTCACCCGCTTGCCCGACAACGACCCCCGAAAACGCCCCTCTTTGCCCTTGAGACGCTGTGAGAGGGTCTTCAGCGGCCGTCCGGAACGGTGCCGCGCCGGCGGTGTGCCCGAGATTTCGTTGTCCATGAACGTCGTGACGTGGTACTGCAGCAGTTCCCAGAGGTCCTCGATAATGAGCTGTGGTGCGCCGGCCTCGCGGTTCTCCATGAACCGCTGGTTGATCCGGATGATATCCACGAGCTTGTGGGTGAGGTCGTCCTCCGACCGCTGGCCGTTGTCAAGCGTAATCGAGGGACGGGCCGTCACCGGTGGTACCGGGAGGACGGTGAGAACCATCCACTCGGGGCGGGACTTGTCGGGGTCGATCCCGATCACCGTGATGTCTTCGTTGGGTATGTCCTCGAACCAGTCACGGATATCCGACGGCATCAACTTGTTCATGTCCTCCTCGGTCAGGTCAACGTCGAGCACCGATTCGATTGCGGTCCGGTCGTCCTGGCGGGGCCGGAAGTCACCGGAGAGGATCTCCTGTATCCGACCGGGATCGATGCCGGTTTTGTCTGCGAGGTCCGTCGGTGAGGTCCGGTCGCTGTTCTCGTCGGGTTCCATCGCAGCTGCGATCCGACCGGGGTAGTCAGAGGCCAGCACCTGCTGGACCTCGTAGTATGTCGTTGGCTTCTCGTGTTGGATGTCGTACTGCGTTTCCCCACAGTGGGGACACCGGTCTTTCTTGCGCGCCTGTCTGATCGCCGCCTTCGTGACGTCATTGAGATCCTGTCCGAGTGCGCGCGTGCGGTCGAGACGGCCCCGAAACTCCTCTTTTTGATCTTCGGTGAGACAGAGCCGGGAACACTCCCGACAGGTACCCCGAAGCAGCCGTCGGATGAGTTTGGCAAAACCAACGTGGATGACCGGCGCTGCGAGTTCGATGTGGCCGAAGTGGCCGTTACACGACCCGGAGTGTTTGCCACAGGTCTTACACTCCAGCCCGGGGTCGATCACGCCCAATCGTGGGTCCATCAGCCCCATGTCGATCGGGAAGCCGTCGTCGTCGTAGGTGTCGGCTGTAATTATCTTGGTTGCGCTCATCTCCCGATACTCCTCAGGGTTCATCAGCCCGAAGCTGAGTTGACCGATCGATTTGGGTGACTGTGTACTCATACTGCATCCTCCAGTTCGATACGGGGTGCGATCCCCAGTGCTTTCATCTCGTCGAGCAGTAGCTTGAACGCGTAGGACATCTCGACTTCGTGGACATCCGTTTCCTCCTCGCAGTTGGGACAGTAGACACGGCGCTGGTCGACATCCTCGACAGCTGCCATCCCACACTGCCCGCAGACGTTGATCCACTCACGATCGGACTCGTCCAGCAGACGCTCCTTGAGCGTCATCGCCGCACCGTGACCGATGAACACGTCTCGCTCCATCTCTCCGATCCGCAGGCCGCCCTCGCGGGCCCGCCCTTCGGTGGGCTGGCGGGTCAACACCTGCACCGGCCCGCGCGAGCGGGCGTGAATCTTGTTCGACACCATATGGTAGAGCTTCTGGTAGAAGATGGTGCCGACGAAGATCTCGGCCTCGATTTTCTCGCCCGTGATGCCGGAGTACATCGTCTCCTTGCCGCTTGATTTGAAGCCATGATCCTCGAGTGAACCACGGAGTTCTGCCTCATCCTCGCCGGTAAAGGGCGTCCCGTCGACACGGCGGCCCTCGAGCGAACCGACCTTGCCACCGATCATCTCGAGGATGTGCCCCACTGTCATCCGGGACGGCAGTGCGTGTGGGTTCAGAATGAGATCCGGGACGACGCCCTCCTCGGTGAATGGCATGTCCTCCTGGGGTGCGATGTGGCCGACGACGCCTTTCTGTCCGTGTCGGGAGGCGAATTTGTCGCCGAGTTCTGGGATCCGCTCGTCGCGCACGGAGACCTTCGAGAGTTTCGACCCGTCTTCGCCCTCCATGAGCGTGACCGTGTCGACGACGCCCGATTCACCCGAGCGCATCGTCACGCTCGTCTCGCGGCGTTTCTGCGGGCTGAGTCCCCCCATGTCGTCCGGTTCCTCGAGAAATCTCGGTGGGGAGGTTTTGCCGAGCAAGACAGCATTCTCGCCGACCTTGGTCTCGGGGTTGACGAGACCGTCCTCGTCGAGATGGGTGTACGCTTCCTCGCCGCGGGCTCCACGAACCTCCTCGTCTGGCATCTCGAAGCGGTCCTCCTGTCCGCCGGGATAGCGCCGCTCCTCCCCCTCGTAGGTTCGGAAAAAGTGCGACCGCGCGAGCGCCCGGTCGACCGATCCTCTGTTCATCACGAGTGCGTCCTCGATATTGAAGCCCTCGTAGGACATCACAGCGACGACGAAGTTCTGTGCGGCCGGTCGGTCGTCGTATCCGATCTGTTCGGTCGTCTGTGTTTTGACCAGCGACAGTTGGGGGTAGTGCAGCAGGTGCTGGCGGGTGTCCGGTCGGATCCGGTAGTTCGCCGACGGCAGTCCCAGCGATTGCTTGATCATCCCCGACCCCATCGTAATCCGTGGCGAGGCGTTGTGCTCGGGGTACGGGATCATGCCCGCACCGATACCGAACATCAACTGTGGGTCGATCTCGAGGTGGGTGTGGTCCTGAGTTAGTTCGGATTCCTCGACGGCAACGAGGATGTCGCCTTCCTCTTCGGCGTCGATGAACTCGATGTAACCCCGCTGGACGAGATCCTGAAACTCGAGTTCGCCGGCCGAGACCGCCTCGACTTCCTCCTCGGAGATCCGCGGTTCGCCGTCCTCGACGATCAAAAGCGGTCGCCGAGCACGGCCAGCGTCGGCATTCACGATGACCTCACTCGTCCCCTCGTCAACCGAGACATTGACCATATCGCTGACCTCACCGCGGCGCCGGGCCTGTCGGATCTGGTCTGCAAGCTGTTCGGGGCTGGGATGGGTCCCAACCAGACTCCCGTTGACGTAAACTTTGGCTTCTCGTCCCTGACTCATGCTAATCTGAGGGCTGTTCGACACTTTCGATGCCTGGGATGCCCTGGACTCCCATCTGTGCGAGTTCCTGTTTCAGCTTCTGTTCGTCCTCGACGTTCTGTGACAGCTCCATCGCCTGCGCGAAGTTTTTGACAAGGCCACAGTTTGGCCCCTCGGGCGTCTCCGAGGGACAGATCCGCCCCCACTGGGTCGCGTGCAAGTCTCTGGCCTCGAAGTGGGGCTGGGAGCGCGAAAGGGGCGACCGGAGACGGCGCAGGTGGCTCAAAACCCCCATGTAGTCGGTCCGGTCGACGAGTTGGGAGACCCCCGACCGGCCCCCAACCCAGTTTCCGGTTGCGATCGGATGTTCGAGTCGTTCGGTCAGCACGTCCGACCGAACCACGGTGGAGACAGACAGCTGTCGGTTTCGCATGTTTGCCCGCTCGAGCTGGTATTTCACGTCACGGGCCAGCTTGTTCAACGCGGTCCGGAACAGGTCTTTCATTAGATCACCCGATACCTTCAGGCGCTTGTTGGCGTAGTGATCCTTGTCGTCCGCCTCCCGACGATCCAAGGCCAGTTCGAAACACGCCTCGGCCATCCGGCAGAGATAATAGGCTTTGTTGATCCGGACATCCTCCTCGTCGACGCCTTCCTCGTGGAGATGTGGAAGGAGATAGCGGTCGATTACGTAGTTGGCCCGCTTGAGTTGGTAGTTTTTGCCCTGGCCGCTGGCGACGCGCTTGCCAAGTGCCTCGATGGCGCCTTCGGTCGTCTGGACCTCGGCGGCCTCCAGATTCTCGAGCATGAACTTCACGATCTCCGGATCGTCGCTGACGCGGTGGACGATCTCCTCGTCGGACTCCAGTCCGAGCCCGCGAACGAGCGTGACGAAGTTGACACTTCCCGACACCGAGGGGAACGACACTTCGAGTAATCCGTCCCGGGTGCGTTCGACCAGTACGAGCGCACGGTAGCCCCGGCGCTGGCTGAACGTCTTTGCCACCTCGATTGTGTCGCCGTACTTCGTATCGGTTTCGGCAAGGATCTTGTTGGGTGCGAGGTCCTCGCTGGTCATCAGGACCCGTTCGGAGCCATTCACGACGAAGTAGCCACCGGGATCGGCGGGATCCTCGCCGATATCGATAAGTTCCTGCTCGGTGAATTCGGCGATGTTGCACTTTCTCGAACCGACCATGATCGGCATCCGGCCGATCTTGGTCTCGGTCTGGTCGACGACACGTTCTTCTTCCTCGTCGCCGCCCTGGATGACGGCCATCTCCATAAACACCGGCGCGGAGTAGGTGATGTTCCGGAGACGTGCCTCCTGTGGATAGAGCAACTCCTCGCTGCCGTCGGCTTCCCGGACACGAGGCGTGACCACCCGGACGTCGCCGAGTTCGACGAAGACAGGTTCCTGTCCCTCCTTGTCGCCGATGTCCGTGTCGATTGTCGCCTTCTCGTCGACGACCTCCTGCATTCCCCGGTCCAGAAAGGCGTTGAACGACCGGAAATGGTGTTCTGCGAGCCGTTCCCGCGAAAAGTACTCCCGTGAAATGTCTCGTTTGGCTTCGATATCCATTATTCTACCACCAATCGGTACACCACGGCTCTATCCGTGGTACGCGAGTCCCGGACGATCTTTACTACGTCACCCTCTTCGACATCGCTTGGCGACGCGGGGTCCGTTCGCTTGATCTTCGGCAGGTCTGTTTTTTTGATGTTGTACTCCTCAAGTACGCCCTCAAGTTCCGCATCGTCAAGGACGGTGTGTTCTGGTACGAGTTCGTGGGTGCTTACATCTACCATGGGTGTGGCTTACCGGCT